>QHWL01000444.1:3507-3917 GCA_003222555.1 Acidobacteriota bacterium
AGGCCAGTTGAAGGGTATGTCCGTCCCGTACACGATCTGGCCGACGCCCACTTCAGCGACCAGATGCCGCAAGCCTTCTTCGGTGAACACCATCGAATCGATAATGATCTGTCCCTTGAAATATTCCCGAGGGCGTTTCTTGTTGGCACAATTGGCGTTCGCCCGCACATCGCAGGCCACATCGGTTCGAGCGAGGTAGGACGGGAGATAACCGCCTGCGTGACCTGGGCAGATCTTCAGTCCAGGGAACTTGTCCAGTGTGCCGTCGAAAATCAGACGGGAGAGGAAGTAGGTCGTTTCGAGGGGATTGCCGATGATGTTGCCGAGATCGCCCCGTCCGCGTAATGCGCCCTCTCGGACGATATTGTCAGCGCCCCCGGGGTGCATGAACACCAGGGCCCCCAGCTCCG
>QHWL01000445.1 GCA_003222555.1 Acidobacteriota bacterium
TGACCATCCTCACCCTCGTCGATCGGGGCGAGCGGTTGCGCGCTCCGTTCGAGGCGGCGCTTCCGATCGCCGGACGCGACGGAACGCTGGCGGACCGGATGCTGGCGACCGCTGCGGAGGGAAACGCACGCGCCAAGACCGGGTCGATGGCGAACGTGCGCGCGGCGTCAGGCTACGTGCAAACGGCCGACGGCGAAACGGTCGTCTTCTCGATCATGGCCAACAATTTCGACGCGGCACCGGACGTGATCACTCGCGCCGCCGATGCCATCATCGTCCGGCTGGCGGAGTTTTCCAGACGCTGAAAATACACTACCACTGAGGGCACGGAGGTCGACGGAGTTACACGGACAGCTAAAGTTTGCCGTGCGGTTAGCGTTTCTCCACAGGCTCTGAATGCGCGTAGAAATTTTCATCGGTCATCGGTCAAGATCATCGCCCGGGCGGCCTCGAGGATCTTGTCGGAAGACGCTTCCAAACCGCCGCCCTGCGCGAGTTCCGGCTTGCCGCCCCCGCGTCCACCGAATTTGGCTGTAAGCGCGGACAGTACCTCGTTCGCCTTCACCGGCCGATCCTCCGAGCGCGCCACGACGACGAGCGCCGGCGTTGTCGTCGAAACCAGAACGACGATGGAACCGGGATGGGCGGCAATCGCCACCGCGAGCGCCTTCAGGCCATTCGCGTCGGCCTCGACGGCGCGGAGGACGAGGCGTCCTTTGTCGGTCGCCTCGGCCGATGCGGCGAGCTCGCCAGCGCGATACCGCGCCAGGTCGGCGTACAGCGCGGTGATCGCGCGTCGTTGATCTTTAGCTTCGACCTGCAGCCGCTCGATCGCGCCAGGCACTTCGTCGGCCGAGATCGACAGCAGCCGCCCGGCGGCAGCCGCCGTATCGCGCATGATGCGAAACCGGTCTAGCGCGCGCCCGCCGCAGAAGAACTCGACGCGTTGCCCGCCTTTGAACCGCTCGCAGGTGCCGGTGGCGATGATCCCGACGGCGCCCGTCCGGGCGACGTGCGTGCCACCGCATGCGGATAGGTCGAAGTCCTCGACCTCAATCAACCGCAGCGTACCTTCGCGCGCGGGCTGCTTTCGAAGAGGTAACCGGGCGGCCTCTTGGGCCGTCACAAACCGAATGCTGACGGGCCGATCCTCCCAGACAATCCGGTTCGCCTCGGCTTCCGCCGCGGCGATGTCGCGCCGTGAGACCTCGCGCGCGAGATCGATAGTCGACGCCGCGGCGCCGAGATGAAAGCCGACCGTCCGCGCGGCGAACAGCCGTTCGAACGCCGCCGACAGCACATGTTGTCCGGTGTGCTGCTGCATGTGATCGAAGCGGCGAGGCCAGTTGATTCTGGCGCGGACGGTATCTGAAACTTCGTGGTCGTGGCGCAGGTCTTCAGACCTGCCGATGTGTGCAGGACTAAAGTCCTGCGCTACTTCCGGCGCCAGCTTCCGCGCGATTTCCTGCGTTACGTCTTGCGCCACGCCCGAAATCGCGTCCACCACGTGCGCGATGGTGCCGTCGTCCCGATCGATGACGTCGACGACGTGAAAGGAACCGAGCGTGCCTGTGTCGAAGGGCTGGCCGCCCGAAGTGGGATAAAAGACCGTCCGATCGAGCACAATCGCGGTCCGGCCCTCGCACGGTTCGACGCGCTCAATTGTGGCGTCACATTCCCGGCTATACGAATCCGTGTAATACAGACGGTCAGTCATTGCCTCTTCGCCACTTCGTGATAAGCCTTGGCTCGTTTTACCGCCGAGCACGCAGAGCGCGCCGAGAATCTTTCCTTTTTCTCCGCGGTCTCTGCGGCCTCGGCGGTTAACGTTTTCACAAATGTGGCGGGGCTTCCGCCTTCGCAGGCCTTGACGAGCCTGCGCCACCAAGTGCCTGTAAAACGGCTTTAGCGCGGCAGAAGCGGATCGGCCACTCCGGCCTCCGCAAATCCTTTCGCGCGCAGCGCACAACTGTCGCACCGCCCGCACGGGCGGCCCGAGGGCGCCGGGTCGTAACAGCTGTGCGTCAGGCTGTAGTCGAGGCCGAGCGTCAACCCTCGCCGAATGATTTCCGCCTTCGTCATCCCGATGAGGGGCGTGTGTACGTGAAATCGCGCGCCCTCGACGCCTGCACGGGTAGCGACCGACGCCAGCGTTTCGAACGCGTTGATGAACTCCGGACGGCAATCGGGGTAGCCGGAGTAGTCGAGCGCGTTGACGCCCATCACGATGTCGCGCGCGTCGAGGACCTCGGCCCAGCCGAGCGCCAGCGACAGGAAAATCGTGTTGCGCGCCGGAACATACGTGGACGGAATGTCGGTCGACGCCAGATCCCGGTCGCGCGGCACGGCGGCATCGGAGGTGAGGGACGAGCCGCCGATGGCGCGGAGATCGAGGGTGAGCTCCAGGTGCCGTTCGACGCCGAGCGCGCCGGCGACGGCCCGCGCCGACTCGAGCTCTCTCGCATGGCGCTGTCCGTATCCGACGGTCAGCGCGTCGAGCGAGAAGCCCAGCGTGCCGACCATCGCCGCCGCGGTGTAGGAGTCGAGCCCGCCGCTCAGGAGTACGATCGCTCGCTTCACACTCCCCTCGTGTCCGGCGGCCAGATGAACTTGTGCAGCTGGAGCTGCAGGCGGACCGGCACCCGATCCTCGAGAATCCATTCCGACAACGCCTTGGGAGCCAGCACGCCGTGAACCGGAGAGAACAGGATGGCCGCCGTGCGGGAGGCGAGCTGATGACGGGCGATTGCCTCGCGAGCGAACTCGTAGTCCGCGCGGTCCGCGATCACGAACTTCACTTCGTCGTGCGGTGCCAGCCGGTCCAGATTGGTCCAGTCGTTCTTGTCGGCTTCGCCGCTGCCGGGACACTTGATGTCGACGATCTTGACGACCGCGCGCGGGACTCGGGCAATGGGCCGGTGTCCTCCGGTTTCGAGCATCACCGTGCCGTCGCCTGCGAGCAGCCGATCCATTAGCTCGTACACGTCCTCCTGCAGCAGCGGTTCGCCGCCCGTGATCTCTACGAGGTCACACCCGTACCGGTCGACTGCGGCCACGACCTCGTCAATTGTCATCTTCCGGCCTTCATGGAACGCGTAGGGCGTGTCGCACCACGAGCAGCGGAGATCGCACGCGGTCAGGCGCACGAAGACGCAGCGACGACCCGCGCGGGTCGATTCGCCCTGAATCGAATAGAAGATCTCGTTGACGGTGAGCATGTATGTCTTAGTATTCTATGCTGATGGCGAAGCCGACCTTCTACTGGAAGCCGACCTGAACCACCTGCAAGAACGCCAGAAGTTTTCTGGACACGGCCGGCGTCGACGTGCACGAGGTCGACATCAACCGGGAGCCGCCGACGCGCGAGTTTCTCGAAAAGCACATCGACCCCGATCGCTTTCTCGAGTACGTCAGCACGCGCAGTCCCGTTTTCAAGGAACTGGGGCTGCCGCGATCGAAAAAACAGGCGAT
>QHWL01000446.1:0-1977 GCA_003222555.1 Acidobacteriota bacterium
CCGCGCGCACGGTGACGCGCGCTTTCAAATCCTTGTCCAGCAGCGTGTCGTCGGCGCCGGCGGGCTTCTCGATCGTGAAGGTCGCGACCGGCTGCCGGTCGAGCAACACCAGCAGCTCGTGCGCACGCGGCTCTCGCAACCCGCTGACGTTGCCTTCGAGATTGCGCGCAAGCCAGATCTGGATCTCGTACTCGCCGTCCCGAGCGAAGGTGTGGGACACGCTTGCCCCGCCGCGCGTGCCCAGGGGGAGGCCGGGCAGCTGATCTTCCTGCGTGAGGTCGGCCGGCAGGCGAATGATCTCGCTCTCGAGAGACGACTCCGTGCTGCCGATCGCCAGGCGGCTGATTTTCTGCGCCGCCGAGATGTAGCGGTCCAGGAGCGTCGGCGGCAGGTCGCCGACCGTCACGTTGTCGAAGCCGTGACCGCTGTCATCAGGTGGCAGCAGCGAGGTGGCGTCGATGTCGAGAGCCAGGAGGTCCCTGACGGCGTTCTGATACTCGGTCCGATTCAAGCGGCGGAGCGTGTCCGTGCGGCCAGGATTCGGTCTGGCGGCGGACGCCGCATCGAGCGATGTTTGCAGCCAGGCGAGCAGCGCGCGCCGGTCGTCCTGGGAAGGCTGTGGCATGTTGAACGGCGGCATGGTGCCCGTGTGCACCTTGCGCACCACTTTTTCCCAGACCTCGGCGTTAGCAGCGGGGTTGGCGACGTCGATCCGGTCCAGCCTCAGGTCCGCGGTCTTGAGCCGGTCGTTGTGACACGTGACGCAGTACCGATCGAGCACGCGACGGGCGCTCGACGCCGGCGATACGGCGTCGGCGGCCGAGGCGGACGGGGGGCCGGACGCCTGCTGCCGAAGCGCCTGCTGTGCAGACGTTTGCACTGGCAGGCACACCCACAAGGTCGCAGCCACTCCGACGGACCCAAGCGTCACCACTCTGGCCAACGTGAACAGCTTCGTCATGTGACTCCGGCGCGAGATAGGTCTGCGATTTTCGTCTTCCAGTATGCACCAGCTTCTGACCCAGACGCCAATCGTCCTGGATGAAGCCACCGAGCTGGTCGAGCCATGCCTGATGCGGCGGGTTGCCCATCGAGAGCAGGAACGTGCTCGGCCGGTTCGCCAGCAGATCGTCAAGCGTCTGGTACCGGATCTGGTTGGATTGCGGGCCGCGCGTTGGCGACTCCTTGAACCACAGCTCCCGCGATCGATCGAGCGTGTTGCGGTTCCAGCCGAACCTGCTCTCGGAGATCCACGAACGAGCGGTGAGCACGTACTGCGTCGCGAGGCGCGTCGATCCGTTCTCGAAGAGCGTGTCGTTCCCGATCTCGGCCGCCGGGGTGCACGGCCGCATCCGGGAGGCGGTCACCACAGTCTGCCCCTCCCGGTCTCCACATCGACCTTGGTCAGGAACGTGTGACACCCGAGGCGAGCAGGATGACGTTCTGCAGGTTCCGCCGGGAGACCGGAATCTCGCGCACCTCCGTGCCCGATCGATTGGATTTGCGCTGTCGACGTCGTCTGAACGAGCGGCGACGTCTCGGTGACGGTGATCGTTTCCGACAGGCTGCCAACCTTCGAGCGCGTATGTCTGCCGCAGCGTCTGGCCGGCGCCGAGCGTCAACCCCCGGCTGTTGTAGGTCTTGAATCCTGCGAGTTCGATCTTGATCGCATAGGACCTCTATCCGTTGAGGGCCGCGTGCCTAGCGTCGGAGCGTGTTCGCGACCACAGCGAGGAACGGCTTTACAGCGATCGGCTTCGTTTGATATGCGTCAAACCCCGCCGCCATGATGTGCAGCCGGTCCTGGGTCGTCGCGGACGCGGTGACCGCGATGACCGGGATCGAGCGTGTCGCTGGATTATCGCGCAGTTGGCGTAGAGCCTCGAGGCCATTCATGCCAGGCAGTTGAATGTCCATGAGGATGAGAGCAGGCGCGAGGTCGAACGCCAACTTGAGCCCTTCCTCGGCGGTTTGTGC
>QHWL01000446.1:2179-2667 GCA_003222555.1 Acidobacteriota bacterium
CTCTCTTGTCACCGGCGTGCTCCTTCAGCGCCTGAAGCAAGGCATCCCTCTCTGCGATCTCGATGCGGGATTGGTACCCTTCAGTGACATGCTCCGGCCGCGACCGCCTGGCGGGCAAAGCGAGGTCATCGCCCGTGATGTGCTCGCCGGTGCTCAGGACCACTGCCCGCTCGAGGACGTTCCCGAGCTCGCGTATGTTGCCAGGCCAGTCGTACTGCTTGAGCAGATCGAGCGCCTCGGATGTCAACCGCATCGCGGGTTTCTTGATTTCGCGGCAGTGCCGCGCGACAAAGACATCCGCCAGATGCTGAATGTCATCCTTACGCTCTCTGAGTGGCGGTAGCGTGATCGGAATCACATTGAGCCGGAAGAACAGATCCTCCCGGAAGGTGCCGTCGCGCACGGCGACATCGAGATCACGGTTTGTCGCCGAGACAACGCGGATATCGGCGTGAATCGTCTGCGACCCCCCGACGCGCTCGAAGCAA
>QHWL01000454.1 GCA_003222555.1 Acidobacteriota bacterium
TGACAGCGGCCATCACTTCACGGATCGCGGCCGCGGTCGGGGGTGAGCTGACGATGTTCATCCCTCTCTGTACCCCTTCGGCGATCTTCAGCGGCGTCCAACCTTTTTTGTTCTGTTGATTCCAGACGTCGATCCGGGCGCCCTTCTCGGCCAGGAACTGCACGACGGTTGGAACGTGCTTGTAGGCGGCGCCGTGCATGACCGTCTCGCCGTTCTTGTCGACCGCATTCAGATCGTTGCCCAGCTCCAGCGCCACGCTGACGGCTTCCAGCACTTCTGGTTCTGTCCCCGGATCCTCTCCAGGCGATTGAGTGCCGATTCCCGCCGCCACCATCAATGGCGTCGTACTGTCCTCGTTCGGCAGGAGCGGATCGGCGCCAAGCTCGGCCAGAAGGCGCATGAGCTCGGCGTCGGCGGTTCTGGCGGCGAGCAAGAAGGGCGTCGCGCCGATCGAATTCAGAGTCGTCACGCCCATACCCGGACGCTTGGTCACTCGAGCGTTGAGTGTCGCTCCTTTTGCCACAAGCCTTCTGACGAACTCGAGACTGTCCATGTTGCCGGATCCTTCGGGAGCAGGATTGTTGCTGCCGGAAACGCCGGCTTTGCGGACCCACGAAACCTGATGCAATGCGGTCCATCCCTGAGGGGCCGCATTCGGATCGGCCCCCTGGTCGAGCAACCACGCTGCGAGCTCATAATGTGCGTTCCCGGCGGCGAGCAAGAATGCATTGAGGCCGGTCTCTGACCCTGCGGCGCTGGCGACCGTGACGGCGGCGCTGGCCCGTTGCGGGATGATCACCGGCAGGGACTCGTTCAGGTTCGCTCCCGCTCGAAGCAGGGCCTGAACTGCAGCGATCTGGCCCTCGCGGGCCGCAAACAGCAACGCGGTAAATCCTCCGTTCGAACGCGCGTGGATGTCAGCCCCGCGCTCGAGCAGCGCTTGGATGACGCCGGGATGGCCTTCAGCGGCTGCCCACATCAGCGCGGTTTGTCCGTGCCAGCCTTCCTTCGCGTTCACGTCGGCGCCGTAACCGAGCAGCACTTTCACCCCGTCGACCTTCCCGGTGCGCGCGGCGGTCATCAAAACCGTTTCTCCCTCCGGCAGCACCGTGTTCGCCTCGGCGCCGGCCTTCAAGAGCATCTCGATCGTGGCCGCGTTCCCGTTCATGCAGGCCAGCCAGAGCGGCGTCACGCCGTACCGATTCGCGGCCTTGACGTTTGCGCCTGCGCGAATCAACAGTTCCACGATTTCCGAATCGTCGCCGTCTGCCGCCCAATGGAGGGCCGTCGTCTGGTCGGCTTGCAGGGCATTCACATCGACGCGTTGATTCAGCAGGGCGCGAACGGCCGTTTTATCTGCCGCCTTGACGGCGTCCACCAGCGGCACTTCGGCCCTGACGATGCCCACACCGGCAAGCAACAACAACGGCACGATCAACCATCCGCTCAAACCGTTCGGGCGCCTCATGAGTCCCTCCCTAGAGATTGAGAGGTTCCAACAGCTCCGCGACCTTACCGGTGCTATCAACAAAGCTGTCGAGGTGGACCCCAACCTTATCCAGCAGGGTCAGATGGAGATTGGCCAGCGGGGTCTGCTGTTCGTACTTGATGTGACGCGCTCCCTTGAGCTTGCCGGCTCCGCCTCCTGCCAGGACAATCGGCAGGTTCGAGTGATCGTGCACATCCGGATTGCCCATTCCGCTGCCCAGCATGTATATCGAATGGTCCAGGAGAGAGCCGTCGCCGTCTGGCGTCGCCCGCAATTTTTCAACGAGATACGCGAACAGCGACACATGATGCGCGTTGATTTTCGCCAGCTTCGCGAGTTTCTCGGGATCGTTCGAGTGGTGCGACACGGGATGGTGCGGGTCGGGCACGCCAATGTGCGGGTAGGTTCGCGTGCTCGTTTCGCGGGCCAGCTGAAACGTCACAACCCGCGTCGTGTCCGCCTGCAGGGCGAGTACCTGCAAATCGAACATCAACTTCACATGATCTTCCCACACTGCCGGTACGCTGGGTGGCCGCTCGAGATCCAGAAATAGGGACCCGTCCTTTTGCTGTTCGGCCTTCTGGATGCGGCGCTCGACTTCGCGAACCGAATCGAGGTATTGACCCAACCTGGTTTGGTCGCCGGGGCCGAGCTCTCTTCGAAGGCGAGCCATGTCCTCGGTCATCCAGTCGAGAATGCTGCCACTCTTGCGCAGTTCAGCGCGCCGGCGCTCGGGGCTGCCCCCGTCGCCGAACAGGCGTTCGAAAGGACAGATTGTTCTGGTACGCGCACGCAAAGCCGTTATCGCAGTTTCCAACCTGAGCGATCAAGTCCGTTCCGATTTCAAGCGACGGAATGGGTGTGTTCTTGCCGATGTTTTTCGCGGCTATCTGGTCGACCGTTGTCCCCAACTGATAGTCGCTGCCTTCGGTTCTCTTTGCCTGAGAACAGCTCAGGAAGGCGCAGTTTGCCGACGCGTGGTTGCCCGCGGTATACGCGTTCCTGAGCTCGAGATTCGTCACCACCGTTACTTGATCCAAAAACGGCATGAGTGAAGCTAGAGACGGCGATAGTTCGGCGATTCGGCCTTCGCCCTTTGGCGTCCATGCTGCCGCGTTCATTCCCATTGGAATGTACACAAAGCCCAAGCGGCGCACCGGGTTGGCGGCGGTTTGGGCCAGGGCAGACAAGGCTGGAACCATCGCGTCCAGCAGCGGCAGCGCCAACCCGGCGCCCAGACCACGTAAGAACGTGCGCCGCGGTAGAAACTGTTTGGTAATGAACATGGTCACTCCTGCTGTCAGTTGTCTCCCGTTTGCCTCATCTGAAACGGGCTGCTTTTGACGATACCTAGAACCAGAGACGAGAACCGGTAGTCATTGCTGTGCGCCTCGCGTGTAATGGCGCGCACTGTCGGAGCATCGTAGTATTCCACCCCCCGACCCAACGCGTACGTCAGCAGCTTTTCGGTGGCCGTGGTGACAAACAGTTCCGGACGAGTGAGCAACGCCTTGCGAAGTCCAGCCACCCCTTCGAACGTGGAGCCGCCGGGAAGGCCTCCAGAGGAATCAACCGCCGTACCTGCCTCGGTGCGGGTGCGCCAGCGGCCGATTGCATCGAAGTTTTCCATCGACAGGCCTGCGGGATCCATGAGCTGATGGCAGCCGGAGCACGCGGGATTCACGCGATGTTGGGCCATGCGTTCCCGCATGGAGAGGGCCTTCCCACCCGCGTTGTTGTCCTTCAGCGGCGGAACGTTGGGTGGTGGGGGCGGCGGCGGTGTGCCGAGGATGTTTTCCAGGATCCATTTGCCGCGTAACACCGGGGAGGTCCGGTTTGCGTACGAAGTCACTGTCAGAATACTTCCCTGGCCAAGGAGCCCTCCGCGCACGCTGTCCTCGCCCAGCATGACGCGCCGGAAGCGGCTGCCGTACACATTGGGAATGCCATAGTGCCGCGCCAGCCGTTCGTTGACGAACGTATAGTTGGCCCGCAGCAGGTCGAGCACGTTGTGGTCTTCCTTCACGATGCTCTCAAAAAACAGCTCCGTCTCCCGCCGGAAGGCCTGCCGCAGATTATCGTCGAAGTCCGGGAACATCCGAGTGTCAGGATTGGCAGCCGCCAGATTTCGCAAGTACAGCCACTGCCCGGCAAAGTTGGTGACCAACGCCTGCGCACGGGGGTCGGCGAGCATTCGCCGTACCTGCTGTTCCAGCACCGCCGGCTCCTTCAGTCTTTCGCCGATGGCCAGGCCGAGCAACTCGTCGTCCGGAATACTGCTCCAAAGGAAAAAAGACAGACGAGAGGCCAACTCCACATCGCTGACGCGATAGGCGGTATTCGGTGCGACGTTACGCGGATCGCGCTCGATGCGGAACAGGAACTCCGTGCTTGCGAGAACGGCCCGGAGCGCCATTTCGATGCCGGCTTCAAACCCTTCCTCGGCCCGAGCATCCTTGTAAAACGCGAGCGGAGACTGAAGGTCCGCATCGGTGACCGGCCGCCTGTACGCGCGGCGGGCCAATGTCGCGATAATCGTCCGGGCGCAGTCTAACTCCTCCGAAGCGCCGGCCGGGCCGCCTTCGCCAGGCTTCGGCGAGCCGCGACGTAGCTCACTTGCGAGCGAAGTCGGGTGGCACACAAAGATACGACGGCGGCTCGGCGTGTCCGCGGCGCCGCCCGCGTCGAAAGGCCCTGTGACGGAGACCGAATACACCGCGGGCTGAATTCGGGGATGCCGGTCCATGTTGAAGTGTGCCTTGTGCGGCTGGCGCTCCGTTTCTGGCAGGGCAAATGTTCTTCTTGGGAACGTAACCGCAAGCTCGTGAGGACCGGCCGGTACCGGTACACGGCTCTTCAAATCTTTGTCGACGGCTTCATCCGAGTAGTACCGGTCACTGTGGTTCCGGCTCGGGCTGACGGTGAAGAGCTGTATGCGCTTTCCATCCAACGTCAGCTCCACCTGCTGCGGTTCGGTGAGTCCTTCGACGTTTTCGTTGCGGTCTCGCGACAATCGAATCTGGATGTCGTATGTGCCGTCGCGTGGGAACGTATAGCGAACAATCGTTCCGCCGCGCGTGCCGAACGGCAAACCGTCGAAATGGTCCTCTTGCGTGAGATCCGCGGGCAGCACGACGATGTGGCTCGCAGGCGATGGCACTGGGCTGCCGAGCGCCAGACGGCTGACCTTTTGCGCCGCGGTCAGGTATCGCTCCAACAGCGTCGGAGAGAACTCGCCTACACCCACGTTGTCGAAGCCATGGCTCACATCGTCTTTTGGGAGAAGCGAGGAGACATCGACCTCGAGCGCAAGAAGGTCGCGTATCGCGTTCTGGTATTCGGCTCGATTGAGCCGGTGGAACGTCTCGGTTCGGCCAGGATTGGGGTGGGCCGTGGCCGACCGGTCGAGCGACGTCTCCAGATACGACACCATCGAGTCGTACGTGGCTTCGTCCGGCCGCGGGCGCCCGGGAGGAGGCATCATGCGGCCACGAAGTTTCCGCACGACTTTTTCCCATGTCTCGGCCTGCTCGCCCACGCGCTGCAAGTCGACCGTCGCAAGCGTGAGCCCAGCCGTTTTGGCTCTGTCGTTGTGGCAGCCGACGCAATACTGATTGATGATCGCCCTCTGTAGTGAGGCAGGCGAGGAGCGACCGGCAGGTTGCTGCTGCGCTCCACGAACCTCCGGGGAACCGGCCGATGAGGACAACACCGCCAAGCAGCCAGCAAGCCAAACCAGCCAGCGCTTAGTCATTAGGGCCTCCCATACTTGTGGGCCCATTATAGCAATGTCCCTGCAGTCATCGACCGCCGCGGCGCAGCACCACCCACCCGTCGCGCTCGAAGATGACCCCGTATCCCTGCCGGCGCCGCTCGGCGAGCAGCGCGTAGACCTCGGCGGCCGTCGCGTTGGGCCACGGGCTGCGCTCGGGCACCGCGATCACATAGTCCGCTTCGGGCGCCTGTGGATCGAGCCTGAACAGATCCTTCCGATGCGTGAGGTGCGGCGCCACCGCGGTCTGCGCGATGACCGGCGCGTCCGGCGGTACGACGCCCATCGCCTCCGGGCCCGTGCGATCGATCGTGTCAAACCGGTACGG
>QHWL01000455.1 GCA_003222555.1 Acidobacteriota bacterium
TCGGAAAGGGGTGGACGCTGATCGTGACCGCTTTGAACGTGGGAAACACACACTTTCTGCTCGACGAAAGCAATACGTTCGGCGGCACGCACTTCAACAGTCCTCGACAGATATCGGCAGGCGTCCGCTACCGTTTCCATTACTAGCACGGCATGCGCCGCAAATGAGGCCGTCGGCGACTATGCACGCACGGGCAGATCGGGTGGCGCCTGGAGCGGGCGGCGAACCGCAACTGGCCACGTCATAAGGGTCTGGCAACGCGGTGTCCTTCCCTCGGTGAAAGACGTAAAATGACGTCCACGGCTCGAGGAGGGTTGACGTGAGAAAACTTCTTGTCGTCTCAATCACAATGATAGGCCTGACCCTGACGCTCCTTGTGCAGCAGCAAGCCCAGGGCCAGGATCGCGTGCGCTCGATTCCGGTCGGCGGCAGTCCCCTCGTCCCGGAGCGCCTTGTCAACGGCCCGGTGCCGAGGCTGCCCGACGGCAAGCCGGACCTGACCGGACCTTGGGTGGGTGGAGGCTCCAACCAAGACATCGAGCGCGATGGAGGGCTGAAGCCAGGCGAGCTTCCGCTGCTGCCCTGGGCGAAAGCACTCAGGGACAAACGAAAGGAGCAGGACGAACCCTACGTCGCCTGCCTGCCGATGAGCGTGCCGCGATCCAACCCGTATCCGTGGAAGTTCGCGATGTCCTACACGTCCAAGGGCCTGACACACATCTACCTCCTGCACGAGTTGGGCGACGACGGCGCTCATCGGGTGGTTTATATGGATGGCCGCAAGCACCCCGACGATGTCTTCCCAACTTGGTGGGGGCACTCGATCGGACGGTGGGAAGGGGACACGCTCGTCATCGACACGGTCGGCTTCAACGACAAGTTCTGGTTCGATAGTCGCGGGACGCCGCACACCGAGCAACTGCACACCATCGAACGGTGGACGCGGCTCAATTACGGGACGCTAGTCAACGAATTCACCCTCGACGACCCTGGAACGTTTTCGAGGCCAGTCCAGTTGAAGTTTACGGCCAAGCTGTTGCGGCCGGACCTCGATGACTTGATGGAGGACATTTGCAACGAGAACAATCAGGCCGGCATCGCTGGCGGCTACAAATTGAACAGCGAATCAAAATGAGAGATTGGGAGGGGTTGCCCATGAGAACGACGCTCGGAGTCCTGGTGGCCGGTCTCGGCCTCGTCTGTCTGGCGGTGCCGGTGGTCGCCCACCACGGATTCGACACGGAGTACGACGCAAAGAAAAAGGTCTCGCTGACCGGCGTGGTGACGAAGGTTGAATGGACGAATCCGCATATGCGCGTGTACATCGATGTCAAGGATGCGACCGGGAAAGTGACCAACTGGAACCTGGAAATGACCGGTCCGAATCACGTGCGGCGGCAGGGTTGGAAGCCCAAGGACCTTCTTCCGGGTGAAGAGGTGAATTTCGAAGGGTACGCGGGCAAGGTCGATGAGACACGGGGCTCGCTGGCGAGAATCGCCAAGGTCCAGGAGCCGGATAAACCGCTGTTTGGCCAAGGGGGGCCTGGCGCGGACACCATTCCCAAGTAGTGCTCGGTACGTGCGCGGGTCCCCGGCGCGCGACTTGTGCGCGAAGGGTTATTGGTGTGCGGAGGGACGAGTCTGTCAAGGTTGACGTTTTCGGGATGCGCCAAGCCAAGTGCCGGGGATTAGGGCGCGCGCCACCATCCGGCATCGGATGGCCGCGTGAGAATCCGCATATCGAAAACGAAGGGAGACGACATGCAGTTCGGGTGGCGGAGTGCGATCGCTGGCGCCATGGGAACGGTGATCGTATGCCTGGTGGGCCTTGTGCCAGCCGCCGGTCAGGTTGCGCCAGACGAGAACCCGCAACTGTCGGACACCGTCTTCAAAAACGTCCAGATTCTCAAAGGAATTCCCGTGGACGAATTCATGGACGCGATGGGAATGTTTTCCTCCGCCCTGGGTTATGACTGCAGCAACTGCCATGCCGAGGAAATCCGCGTCAATCGGGATGCGTTTGCCGTCACAACCCCGGCGATCCGAAGGGCGCGCGGGATGATTGAGATGATGAACACCCTCAACCGCACGTACTTCGGTGGCCAGCCACGTGTGTCCTGCTTCACCTGCCATCGGGGCTCCTACAGACCCGAGATCGTACCGAATCTCGCCCTGCAATACGGCGACATCATGGACGATCCCAACGCAATGGTCATTTTTCCCGATCGCAAGGCGTCTGCCGATCCAGTTTTTGAGAAATATCTCCGAGCGCTCGGCGGGCCGGAGCGGCTCGCTCAACTCACCAGCTTTGTCGCCACGGGGACTTATTCGGGGTTCAATACGGGGGGTGGGGAGGTCCCGGTGGAGATTGTTGCTCGCGCTCCGGATCAGCGTATCCAGATCGTCCACATGCCCGACGGAAACGGTGTCAAGACGTACGACGGCCGCAATGGTTGGGTCGCCGAACCATGGAGGCCGGTGCCGTTGATGCCGCTCACTGGAGGGAATCTGGCCGGCGTCAGGTTGGAGGCGCTCATGTCCTTTCCAGCGGGGATCCAAAAGGCCTTCAGCCAATGGCAGGTCAGCAGCACGACCATCGACGATCGCCCGGTTCAAATCCTCCAAGGGACCAACGCTGGGCAGCCTCCGGTGAACCTGTACTTTGACGAGTCCGGACTGTTGACGCGGCAGGTGCGCTGGAACAAAACAGCGGTCGGCACCGTGCCGACGCAGACCGACTACGCCGATTACCGCGACGTCGGCGGCGTGAAGATTCCCTTTCGCACGATCGTGAGCTGGACCGACGGGCAGAACACCATTGCGCTGAGCGAAGTGCGGCCGAACGTCCCGATTGACCCGGCGAGGTTTGTCAAACCGGCCCCATTCCGACGGCCGGAGCCTCGGTGAGCGAGGGCGAAGCCATCCGTACACTGGCGTTCGTCATCTGCGCGATGGCGGTGTCGGGCTGTGACGAGAAGAACACTACCGGACCAAGCGTGCCTGTCAACCAACAGGTCACGCTCGCGGTCGGACAGCCAGCCACGATTTCAGACGCGCGAATTTCCCTCCGCTGCATTGGCGTGCCGAACGACTCTCGGTGTCCCGGGAACGCGATCTGCGTCACGGCCG
>QHWL01000456.1 GCA_003222555.1 Acidobacteriota bacterium
TACTTCGAGTCGTTCGCACCAAACTACGCGCTTCTCACTGCCGCGCCGGCCAGCCTTCCTCGCCAGTCTCCGCTCGTGCCCGTGGGGTGGTCTGTCTGCCACCCCAGTTCTATCGAAAGTACCTGAACCACGTTTTTGCCGGCCAGGATGTCCTTGACGCCAGCAACGATATGCTTCGGCTCGAACGGCTCACCATCGTACTTGCGGATATGGCCCGTCGCGACGAGCCCGGTCTCGGCCCGCAAGTGGCGAGCGAACTGGCCGCTGAAGTTGTTCTCGACGATTACAATCCTCTTGCTCTTGCTGAGGATGTCGGTGACTTCCTTCACATGGAAGGGAATCAGAAGGTTGATCTGGAGGTGGTTGGCGGAGATGCCCTCCTGGTTCAGGCGCTCGACCGCCTCCACGAGGACGCCCCAGGTAGAACCCCAGCCGACGAGCGTCACCTCGGCCTCGGCTGGCCCTTCAAGTTTCGGCGCAGGCACGTGATCGAGCACGGTGTCCATCTTGCGCGCGCGCTTGTCCACCATCTTTTTACGCCGCACCGGGTCCGTGAAGACGTCGCTAATCAGTACACCGTCCTCGTCGTGCTCGTCCGTGCCGGACACATAAAGGTGGCCGGGCAGGCCCGGGACGGCTCGCGGCGAGATGCCCGAAGGGGTGTCCTTGTAACGGAGATAGGGTTCGCCGCCAAACTGCGCGTTCGCTTCGGTAATAAGCTCGCCGCGGTCGATCTTGAATTCGACGTCGAGGACCGCCGGATCGACTGTCTCGTTGTCCTCGCACATGAGCAGGTCGGCAAGAATGATCACCGGACACTGATAGCGCTCGGCAAGGTTGAACGCCAGCGCCGGCGTGTTGAAGCAGTCTGTCATATTGATCGGGGCGATGACGATGCGTGGGAAGTCGCCCTGACTCGCGCCGAAAGCCTGGTTCAGATCCGCCTGTTCGGTCTTCGTCGGCACGCCGGTGGAAGGACCCGCCCTCATCACGTTCACGGCCACAACCGGCGTTTCGATCATACCAGCCATACCGATCGCCTCTGACATCAGGGCCAGGCCGCCCCCGGAAGTCGCGCACATGCTCCGCACGCCCATGTGACCGGCCCCGATAGACATGTTGATGACAGAAATCTCGTCCTCGACCTGGCGGACGCAGATGCCGTGCTCTTTGGCGTGACCGGCAAACCATTCGAGGATGTGCGTCGCGGGGCTCATCGGATACGCGCAGTAGAACTTGCAGCCGGCGAATGCCGCGCCCATGGCCATCAGCTCATTGCCCGTCATCAGCGCCCACTTCTGGCTGGTTTTTTGGAGTTGCTTGGGGAGTGGCTGGAAATGGGCGGCCGCGTAGTCGTAGCCGGCCTTTGCCGCTTCCACATTCACTTTCACGACCTGCGGTTTCTTGGCAAACGTCGACTCGAGCACCGACTCCAGGCCCGCGAAATCCAGCCCCATCAAACGAATCACGGCTCCCACGGCCACGGTGTTCTGCATGACGGGCAGCTTTTCATAAGCAGGGGTCAAGTCGGGCACTGGGAGTGGACAGAGCTGCACGCCTTTGGGGGGTTCGTACCGCGGTTTGAGCTTGGCGGCGTTGTAAAGCAACAGGCCGCCAACCACCAACTCCTGCAGATGGCGGTCCAGGGTGTCCTGGTTCAGAGCGATAGCCGCATCCACCTGATCGCCGTGGTTCAAGGGCTTCTTGGCAGATATGCGAAGGCGTAACCAAGAATGGCCCCCACGAATCACTGACTGATAGCTGTTGTACGCGAAAACCCCCTGGCCTTGGCGGGCCACGGACAGGGCCAGAGTGTTGCCAGCCGAAGCAACACCGTCTCCCGCCGCCCCGCCGATGCCGATAATCACGTCCTGCTGGTTCATGACCGCGACCCTTTCAGATATGGACGCCGCTGCCCGAAAAATGGCTGTTCGGAGAAGAGGGAGTTTAGCAGACTGATCGCGACAAGACCAGTTGCCAGGAGGCGTGGCGGGAGGGCTCCGGTGAGAATGGTTGCGATGATCGCGGAGCTGTTGAAGCGCGAGAGGATGCCGCACACGACCTTCAGGCATCCTCCTGCCTACACCGCCCAGGAAGAGGCGGCAGTGTCGCACGCTATAGGGATTTCGCCGAGCTTGCCCAGCCGGTCGTTGGAACGTTCGGCCTGGCTCCGGTCAGCAGCGCCGGGGTGCTGCACCCTCGCCCTAGCCGCGGAAGCGCGAGACCGGCGTAGCGCTCGACGCCTGACAGTCGCTGGTTCTTGGTCCTTTGTCCTTTGTCCCTCCTTTGTCCTTGGTCGTCCTTGGTCCTTGGCTCTTGTTCCCGCGCAATCATTCAAGGACGATCGGAAGAAGACCAAGGACGAAGGACCAGGGACTCTAAGGACAAGGGGACGCTAAAGACCAAAGGACGGACCAAGGCCCAAGGCCAAAGGACCAAGGACTTTTAATCTTCCAGATCCTGCCGGAACGTCGGTTGTGATGGATCGAGACGACCGTCAAGAACGGCGCCGAGCAGGCGTTCGTACGCGGTCGCCGCCTCTGGCAGCGTCGCGTGGCCGCGTTCCCACTGTAGGGCTCCACTGGCCGAGTAAATGAGCGTGAAATACCGGCCCGACGCATATTGAAGCTCGAGCCATGCGCTCGGCATCTCGGGATCGCCGTCCTGTCCGAGAACGTCCATCAGCGCGACAGACCACTGCCTCCCCTTCGGGTCGGTCACAACCTGGCGCTCGACATATCGCCAGTCGTCCATGCTCCACAGCGTCATAGATCTTCAGCGTAACCTGAAAGACGCTACCACGGAGGACACGGAAAACGGACGGAGGACACAGAAATCCTTTTGAACGGCAGTGACCTCCGTTTTGCCTCCGTGACCTCTGTGGTAGAGCTTTGGCTCGAGCGGCCTTTCGTCAAACGGCTAGCAGCTCGTCGAGCGCTCGTGCGATCTGCGCCCCGGTGAACGGTTTCGGAATCAGCACGACTTGTCGCGCCTGCCGGGAGCGGAGGCTCGCGTCGGCCTCCTCCGGCGTGTCGCTGATGATGATGACCGGAAGCTCGGCGTGGTCGGGGTGGTGACGTACAGTATCGAAGAGCGACTCGCTCATGTCGAAAACGGAGCAGTCGAGGACGAGCGCATCGGCCCGTTGCTCGAGGACCAGTTCGTTGACGGCGTCGGTGTACGCCGAGGCGACGACGTCATAGCCGCGATCACGCAACGCAAACGTCAGAAGCTCGGCGATCTCCGGTGTGTCGTCGATGAGGAGGACGCGATGTG
>QHWL01000457.1 GCA_003222555.1 Acidobacteriota bacterium
GACGGCGCGCCGATAGAGCGCTGCGTGCTCGGCCGGCGTCGCCGCGCCCAGATGCGCCTGCAGCGTGACGTCGCCGAGATCCTGCAGCGCCAGGATGCCGAGGGCATCCGAATGGCCGAGCACCGCCGGGACCGGCAGCGGCACCCGCTGGAGCAGATCGGCGACGTTGGCAAACGGGAGCGTCGCGAATTCGATCGGTCCCGCGTGCAGCGCCAGCACGACCGATGGTCCATCGGGCGTCAGGATCCGGAAGTAGCGACGGTCCGACGCATCGCCCGTGAGCGGCACGACCCTGGCGCCGCTTCCCGCGAGGCCGCTCTCACGGAGGTACTGGTCGATACGATCGCGCAGCTCGGCGCCTTCGATTGTAGGTTGATTAGCCATGAGCTATCCCGTCAGAGGTGAGACCCGCACACCGCCGTCGCCGCCGAGGACGAGCACGACGCGCCGGTAGGTCGCACCTGCCGGTACCCGTACGCCGTCGGTGACGATGCACTCATCGAGGATGCAATCGGGCCCCACCTCGACATCGTCCCACAAAATGCAGCGCGTCACCCGCGCTGAAGCGGCAACGCCAACCCGGTGGCCGCGCGATGCCTGATCGTCGGGGTCGTGGCCCATGACCGCAAAAGAGGTGTTCCAGTAATCCAGCGCGGTCCCGACGTCCCAGAACCTGGCATCGCACACATATCCGCAGATTGAGCCGGGACGCGCGGCGATCAGCGCGTCATAGGCACCGCCGATCGAATTGATCGCCACGCCGGCCGTGAGAGATCGGAATGCATCGGCGTGGGCCATTTGCACGCCGATGAAATGGTAGGAGCCGTCCGCCGCGGGGCCCCGCGAGGTGAATCCGATCACGCGGCCTTCGTGATCCAGCCGCACGCCTCCGTAGCGGCGCGGATCACGATTCGGCACGAGCGCGAGCGTGACGAGCGCGCGCGCTGCAGCGTGCGCGTCGGCGAGGGGACGCAAATCGAGGTCGGTGAGCGTGTCGCCGTTGACGAGCAAAAATGTCTCGGCGCCGATGATCGGCAGCGCCTGGCGCGGCCCCCCGGCGCTGCCGAGGACGACCGGTTGCTCCCACGAGTAGCGCACCCGCACGGCCAGATCGCTGCCGTCGCCGACGACGGCGGTCAGGGTGTCCGGGCGGTGGTGCAGGTTGAGCACGAGGTCGGCGACGCCGTTCGCCGCAAGCCACGCGATGATGCGGCGGACGATCGGCTCGCCTGCCGCGGGAATGGCCGGCTTCGCGCGAACGTCGGAGAGCGGCCGCAGCCGCGTGCCGAGCCCGGCGGTGAGCACGAGCGCATGACTGGGCAGAGACCGCGACATCACACATCGTCGAACAGCATGTCGGTCGGCGGTGTGCCCAACTGCTCGCAGTGGCGCTCGAACAAGCCGCGGTACGAGTCGAGCAGATAATCCGCCGGTCCGCGGCCGAGCGCCCGAGCCATTCCGGCGATGCCGCGGGCGCCGCCTTCGATCTCGACGAAGACGCCGACTGGCGTCTCGTCGACCGCGACGATTACATCGTCGAGCGTGAACTCCTCGCGGTATTTCTGATAGCGGAACCAGACGTGGAACCCGAGCTCCTCGAGGATCCGGACGAGCAGCGGGCCGTCGCCGACGACCGTCTCGATCTCCGGGCGCACCTTCTCGATCGACCGTTGAACCGGGCCTTTGAACGTCAGAAGGCCTTTGCCCGATTCCATGCGAACGCGCAGTGCGCAGCGGCGCTGCCTGAGTTGATTGTCGGCGGTGTCGAGCAG
This sequence comes from Acidobacteriota bacterium, assembly GCA_003222555.1. GTDB lineage: Bacteria > Acidobacteriota > Vicinamibacteria > Vicinamibacterales > CAVVIG01 > JAHFUJ01. The sequence continues at coordinate 1,773 of QHWL01000457.1, forward strand.
GCAGTCTTCCTGGAGGCGCCGGATGCGCGCGGGAGCGGCGCCCGCGGCAAGCACGGCGGCGCGCGCCTCCGCGGCGCTGTCGAACCGCAACTTGATCTCGCGTTCAAGCGTCGCCGCCATGCCGCTCTATTAAATCGCCGCGACCGGCAAATTACAACGCGATCGTGTGACTGTTCACCGGTCCGACTAAAGCCGGACACCACGTACCACATACGACACGTCGGACGTCGCGTTGCCCACGCACTCGGCGCATTCCACGACCCGAACGGCTCGAGGCGCGCGAGCGTCGCTGTTTCCGACACGATCTCACGAGGAGGCCGACGGCGGCGTACCCGGTCATGTTACGCGCATGCGGTACGAGCAGCCGCGAAGCGTCGGCGCGCCGACGTTTTTGCCGAGGATGAGTACTTTGTGGGTGCTGCCAAGGCCGCCGGGCATGAGCAGCGTTTTCAGGGGTCGGGAGTCGTTGGCAAGATCGGCAATCCTGGTGTCAGAAACTGCAAACGATTCCCGACTCCCTGCGAGCAGGCCGATCAGGAAATACGTCTGATCGAGGAAACCGAGCGTGAGCATCCCTTCTGCTTCAGCAGCCGCGCGGACGCTCGTGAAATCCACATGTGCCGTGATGTCCTGATCGCCCGGGCGATTCAGCCACGATGGCACGCCGGACGCCTCCGGGCCGGCCATCGTGTGCCGCGTGAACGTCGTCAGGGTGCCGCCGGCGTGGGTAACCGAGTACAGCTCGCGGGCCTCGTGACCGTAATCGATGATGACGATGAATCCGCGCCGCAGGCGGCGCGCGGCATCGCGCACCCACTCGGTGGCGCGCAGGTTGATCTCCACGCGCCACCCTGGTTCGAGCGCGATCTTCAGCTGCGCGAGGTATTCGGCGAGTGCCGGAGTCGACAGCGGCCCTTCGCGCGTTATCAGGCCGCCTTCGCTCGTTCCGCTGTCGGCCTGGCCAACGGCGTGGACATATACCTCGCACAGACCTTCTTCGCGCATGACGACCT
>QHWL01000458.1:0-4396 GCA_003222555.1 Acidobacteriota bacterium
AACGCCCGATGTCGCAGCGTGTGAAGGTGGGTCTTTAGTCTTTCCCTGCTGAGGCGGTCTGTCCTTTTTTGCTCGCTCCTGACACGGCGCCGTTGTCGACAAGAAACTTGACGACGGTGTCGTACTTGAGGGCCTTTGCAGAGTCGAGCGCGGTGCGGCCGTCGATGTCGGCGGCATTGATATCGACGCCGAGCTCCGCCGCCAGCTTCACCGCCTCGAGTGTCAAGGCTTCGCGCTCGCTGCGGTCGGGCTGAACCCAAGCCGTCCCACCGCCGATTCCCGCCGCGGCCATCAGAGCCGTCGTCACGTGGGTTCGATGTTCGAACGCAGCAACGCCGCTTCTCCCGTCTACCATGTGGTCACCGTGATGCACGAACAGCGGATCGGCGCCGCGTTTCACCAGGAGACGCATGACGCCCGGTTCGCTGAAACGGGCAGCCAGCCAGAACGGCGTCGCTCCGACCAATTCGGGTTCGAAATGGAAGTCGTCCGAGTGACGGCGCGTGGGGGTCCACGTCCGAAGCGGCGCGTTTGGATCTGCTCCGTGCGCGAGAAGCGCGCTCACTGTCTTCTCGTCCCGACGCATGATCGCCTCGTGCAGTGCGGTAAAGCCGGGCGCGGCCGCATTCGCGTCGGCCCCTTTCTCGAGCAAAAATTCGACCAGCTCTCCAAAACCGGAGTGAGCCGCAAGAACCGTGGCGCTGACGCCCCAGGCATCTGCATCATTCACATTGGCGCCGGCAGCCACGAGCAGCTTCGCCGAGGCGACATCACCTACTCGCGCCGCAAACATCAACGCGGTGTCGCCCCCGTGCGGGATCGCGCGGTTGAATTCGGGAAGACCATGCGGTGGCACGGCCATCACCTGGCTCCAGACCGCCGAGCGGGCATGGACGTCCGCGCCGTGCGCGAGCAGCACCTTGACGACATCGGGGTGTTGCTGCGCCACCGCCCACATGAGCGCCGTCTGATTGCGCGCGCCGCTCGCGTTCACGTTGGCGCCCTTGGCGATCAGCTGTTCGACCACGACGGGACTGCCTGAACGAGCGGCCACCATCACGGGCGTCTCGCCAGCCAGAAGCGCCGCGTTCGGGTTCGCCCCAGCCTCCAACAGTTTCTGGACCATCGCCGCGCTTGCGTTCAGGCTGGCCGTCCACAGCGGCGTCACGCCAAGATCGTTCGCCGCGCTCACCTTGGCGCCGGCGCGAATCAGCAGGTCGGCGCTTTCAACATCGTCGCGGTAGCTCGCCCAGTGAAGGGCCGTCGTGCCGTCCGCCTCCGCTGCGTTGACGTTCGCTCCTTGCTGGATCAGGGCGCGCAACGCATCCTTGCCGGCGTTCTTCGCCGCGTCGACCAGCGGTGGTCTGGCGCCGCCGGCTCCCATAAAGACGACGGCCGCCGCCGCCGGGATCAATCGTTGCCACGAAGCTGTCATGCGCATCGCTGCTTCCTTCTTTTTTGGCTAAATCCCCGACAGCGTATCCAGCGGGAGCTTGCCTGTGCTGCCGCCGATGTGGTCGATCGGCACGTCGAGCTTGTCCATCAGCGTCACGAGTAGATTTGCCATGGTGGGCTTGTCGGTATACGTAAGATGCCGGCCGCCCTTGAGACGTCCGGCCCCGCCGCCAACCACCATGAGAGGCAAGTTGTCGCCCGAGTGCCGGGTGCTGTTGGAAAGGCCCCCGCCATACAGAATCGTCATGTGGTCCAGGAGCGAGCCGTCGCCGTCGGGCGTCGCGCGGAGCTTCGCCAGATACTGCGAGAACAGCTGGCAGTGATACCGGTTGATCTTGGACATGTGCGCGATCAACTCCGGGACCTCGTTGTGGTGCGACAGCGGATGGTGCGCCTCGGGTACGCCGATTTGAGGATATGGGCGGGCGCTCTGCTCCTTGCCGATCATGAACGAGATGACGCGCGTCAGGTCGGATTGAAATGCCAGGAGCTGCAAGTCCAGCATCAGCGCCAGGTGGTCTTCGAAGACAGGCGGCACGCCCACCGGCTCCTCCAGCACCTCCGGCAGCTCGACGTCGCGCTGTTCCTCGGCCCGCTGGATGCGCCGTTCGACGTCACGAATCGCGTCTGTATATTCACCGACCTTGGCTTGGTCCTGCGGCCCGAGTTGGCGCCTGAGGTCCGTCAGCTTTTCGGTGACGGAGTCCAAAATGCTCTTGTGCTGCCGCATCCTCGCTTCGCGCGCTTGCCGCTCCATGCTTCCACTATCGCCAAACAGCCTCTCGAACACTGCCCGCGGGTTGTACTCCATCGGCAACGGCTGCGTGGGGCTGCGCCACGAGAGCGTGTGCGTGTAGACACAACTCAGGTTGCCGGTGCAGGCTCCCGCGTTGGCCGGGGCATCCATCGCGAGCTCGAGCGATGCCACCTGCGTCTCGCTGGCGAAGTGTCTCGCGAGCAGCTGGTCCATCGACACGTCCGCGATAATCTCTACCTCGGTTCGCCCGCCGCGCGTCGTGCCAGTCAGAAACGACCCGGAGGCGCCCGCGTGAATGTAGTTCCAATTGGACTTGAGGCCCGACAGCACGATCATTTGATTCCGGTACGGGGCCAGCGGCTCGAGAATGGGCGAGAGCTCGAAGGCGCTGCCTTCGCCCTTCGGTGTCCAGTACGGCATGGCCATCCCGTTCGGCACATAGAACGTTTGGAACCGATGCACGGGCTTCCCGATCGCCCGTGCCCGCAGCGAGAACACGGGGAGCATGGCCTCCAGGAACGGTAACGCCATCGTCGCGCCCAGTCCCCTCAGGACGGTCCGGCGCGGCAACGATTTCGCAGTGAGGAAATTCATTCTGTCGTCTCCTTGGGTCAGTTCGTCGACGAGTAGGATGCTCCCAGAAAAGCGGGGCTCTTCACAATTCCCAGAATGAGCGATGACCAGCGGTAGTCAAGGGCCGCTGAGTCAGCCACGATCTTGCGCACGACAGGGCGATCGTAGTACTCGAGCCGACGCCCGAGGGCGTAGGCGAGGAGTTTTTCGGTGACCGTGCGCGGAAACTGCTCGGGCTGCTCGAGCAGCAGCGCCCGCAGACCCGAAAGCCCCTCAACTTTCGCACCGCTCAGTGTGGTTCCACTCGCGTCGACCGGCTTGCCCGATTCGTCGACGGTGCGCCACCCGCCAATGACATCGAAATTCTCCAGCGCGAACCCCATGGGGTCGATGACCGAGTGACAGCTGGCACAACTCGGATTCGCGCGGTGTTGCGCCAGCCGCTCGCGTATCGACTTCGGCACGGCGCCCGGTTTGTCCTCCGCCAGGTTGGTGTCTACGCCGGGAGGGGGCGGGGGTACAGCCACGCCAAAGATGTTGTCCAACAGAAATTTGCCGCGCAAGACTGGTGATGTTCTGTCCGGATAAGACGTGGTTGCCAGCAAGGCTCCCTGCGCGAGCAATCCGCCGCGCTGATTATGGTTGGGGAGGGCGACTCGCCGAAAGCGGCTGCCGTAAATCCCGGGAATCCCGTAATGCCGCGCGAGCCGTTCGTTGACAAATGTGTAGTTCGCGTTCAAGAGGTTCACCACGCTGCGATCCTCGCGCAGCGTGCTCGCGACGAACATCTCCGTTTCCCGTTGGAACGCCTGCAGCAGACTCCCGTCATAGTTGGGATAACGATCCGGATCGACGGTCACTTCCCCGACGCGGCGCAGATTCAACCATTGGGCCGCGAAATTGTTCACGAGCGCATCGGTGGAACGCGGGTCGGCCAACATCCGCCGGACTTGTTGTTCCAGGACGGACGGGTTGGTGAGCTGTCCGCGCTCGGCCAAGGCGAGCAGGCGCTCATCGGGGATGCTGCTCCACAAGAAAAACGACAAGCGCGAGGCGACCTCGATGTCGCTGAAGCGATGGGCGGCTTCACTTTGCCTCGCTTCTTTGGGCGTGGTCGGATCCCGGTGGACGCGCAGCAGGAAATCCGGGTCGGCGAGAACCCGCTCGAGCGCGAATTGAATCCCGCTGTCAAAGCTTCCGCCGTCGTGCCGGCCGGTATTGAAAAACTCGAGCAGTGTCTGCACGTCTCGTTTCGTCACGGGCCGGCGATACGCCAGGCGCGCCATCCTTGAAAGGATCTTCGTCGCGCAGACGCTCTCTTCCGCAGCAAGCCGGGGATGACAGACGAAAATCGCGCGACGGCTGGGGGTGTCCTTCGCCGGTCCGGCGGTCTTGTAAGGTCCTCCGATTTGGACCACGGCGACGTTCGCGTAGTCCATGTACACCTGGTCGTCGGTAATCACCCTGCCCCTTTGCAGTGGTTGGGGAAGGCCTTCCGGCTCCCACAGCTCCCTCACGAACGACACGCCGACGACGCGCGGTCCCGCCTCGACCGGCACCCGGATCTCGAGCCCGGCGTCCCCGCCGCTCTGCATGTACTTTTCCCATTCG
>QHWL01000458.1:4449-5291 GCA_003222555.1 Acidobacteriota bacterium
CCTCCGACGGTGAAGCGTTTCAGCAGCTTGCCATCGAGGCGGACGTCGAGCTGCTGCGGCCAGCCCATGCCCTTGAGGTAATCCTGATACTGCCTTTGGAGACGAACTTTGATGAGGTACTCGCCATCGACCGGAAAGTCGTAGTGAACGGCGAGACCGCCACGAGATCCGAGCGGCAGATCGTCGCTCTGCCGGTCATCTTGCACCACGTGCAATGGAATCTCGAATCTCTCGAGCCTCGGATTGGTGGGAGGGAGACCGGTCGCGAGCCGCGTGACCTGACGGGCCACCGAGAGGTATCGCTCCAGGTGGGCCGTCGAAATCGAGAGGACATCCCCAAAGTTGTCGAAACTGCCGTCCGCTGTCTCGTCCCCGGGCAGCAGCGGCTTCACATCGAAGTCGAGGGCGAACAAGTCGCGGATCGCATTGCTGTATTCCGCGCGATTGAGACGATGGACCGCGCTGATCCTGCCTGGTTTCGGATTGGCCGCCCACGCTCGGTCGATGTCGGTCTCGAGCGCCATGGCCACGGCGTGATAGGTGGCCGCGTCGGGCCGCGGTCGCCCCGGAGGCGGCATCGAGCCGGCTCGAAGCTTCGCGATCACTTTTTCCCACACCTCCGCATTGGCGATAGGGTCGGTGACGTCCAGACTGTCGAGCGCAAGTCCGGCTGTGCGGACTTTCTGGTTATGGCAGGTGATGCAGTACTTATCCAGGACCGCCCGTGGCGCAGCGGACCCAGGGGACGTCGTCGAGCTGGCGGGAGTCGCCGCCGGTTGCGCCTGCCGCGCCGACGTCTGAACGCTGGATAGAGTGACGGCGATCGAGCCGCTGGCGAAGAG
>QHWL01000459.1 GCA_003222555.1 Acidobacteriota bacterium
AGCGCCGCAGCCTTTCATCGGCCGCGCAGCCCTCGGCCGTCTTCCTTGCGGCGTCGGTCGTCGACCGCAGCGCGTCGATGGCCACCTGCAGCACCTCGCGATACAGACCGAGCTTGCTTCCAAAATGGTAGTTGACGGCCGCCACGTTCGCGCGCGCGCGCCGGCAGATGTCGCGGACGGTGACCCGTTTGAAGCCACGGTCGGCGAACATCCGCGCGGCCGTCCTGAGCAGCCGCTCGCGCGTCTCCAGGTCGCGTCCGCTCATAGCGTCCGGCGGAACAGCATCGTGGCGGCGGTCATCGAGACGACCGAGAAGATCAACAGATACCCCAGATCCGCCCCAATCGCCTCGAACCCGGTGTTCTTGAGCAGCAGATTCTTGAACGCATGGACCGCATAGGTGAACGGATCGACGGCGGCGATCGCCTGCATCCACCCAGGGAATCCCTGCTGCGGATATACGGCGCCGCTCGGAAAATACAGCAGCGTGTTCAGAACGCCGAACATCGCGCGGGGCATCAGGGGATCGGTGACGCGCACCATCAGCAGGAACATCAGGCTGATGAGCGCGAACGCGGTCGCGACAATGACGACGAAGAGCCGCACGAGCCGGAGCGGATCGAACGGACTGGGGATGCCGGCAATGAGCGATCCGACCGTCATCAGCACGAGGCCGGAGAGCACCGCTTTGATCGTGCCCGAGAGATTGAAGCCGGCGATCAACTCGAACTTGGTAATCGGCGTGACGAGATAGCCTTCGTGCAGGCCGCGCGCCTTGTCGTCGATGAAGATGATGCCGCCGCCAATCATGACCATCATGAAAATCGACATGCAGATCGATCCCGGCAGCAGATACTGCACGTACGGAACGTACGGATAGACCTCGACCACATCGAGCGTCGCCTGATCCGGCACCCGCCGCGCCGCCGGCTGGCTGTACGCGCCGAGCATCGCGGTCAGCGTGCCGGCCAGCGCCACCGACACGAAGTTGTCGGTGTTGTCCTCGATGAGGGCGACGCGGGGCTGGTTTCGTTCGAGCACACGCCGAGAAAACTCCGGCGGAATCGTCAGCACGCCGTTGATGCGGCCGTTTCGAAGATCGGTGAGCGCCTGTCCGGGATCGGTGTACTCGATGGGGTCGATCGTTCGCGCCCCGGACGAGGCCGCCGCGGCCAGCTCCCGCACCTTGACGGCCGGCACACCATGGTCCTGATCGACCACGCCGACTTTCAGATGCTTGACGTTGCCCCCGAAGGCGTAGCCCAGCACGACGAGCTGTACGACGGGAAAGATCATCGACATGACGATGAGCATCGGGCTGCGCCTGAACCGACGCAGCTCGCGTTCGACGATGGCCCATGTGCGGTGCATCTCAGCGGTTCCTCATGAACGAGAAGTCGTACGCCGGCGCGTCCTGGAGGGCATCGCGCAACGCCCGGCCGGTGTAGTGCACGAACACGTCATCGAGCGTCGTGCTCTGAATCGACAGCGAGTGCACGGGAATGTTCGCGTGCGCCGCGGCCTCCATCAACGCCATGGTCGTCGCGGGTCGGTTCGCCGACGCGATCCTGAACAGATTTTCCTCGCCGGTGACGCTCTCGACGTCTGGCAGCCGCTCGAGGGCGGCGCGCCAGTCTGGCGGCGGCACCGAAAAACTCACCTCGATGACGTTTCGGCCAGGAATCGAGGTCTTGAGCTTCATCGGCGAATCGAGCGCCTTCAACTCGCCGTGATCGACGATCGCGACGCGGTCGCACAGCTTGTCGGCCTCGTCCATGTAGTGCGTCGTCAACAGCACGGTGAGGTCGCGCTGCTGCTTGATCCTCTGCAGCATCTCCCAGACCCCGACGCGCGACACGGGATCGAGGCCCGTCGTCGGCTCGTCGAGAAAGAAGACGCGCGGCTCGTGCACGAGCCCTCGCGCGATCTCCACGCGGCGCCGCATGCCGCCCGAAAGGTTCTTGACCTGCTTCTTGGCCCACTGCGAGAGCTCGACCGCTTCGAGGAGGCCGGCGATGAGGCGCCCGCGCTTTTCACGCGGAACGCCGTACAGCTTCGCGAAAATCAATAGATTCTCTTCGACGCTCAGCTCGAGGTCGCTCGTCATGGCCTGCGGGATGACGCCGATCGATCGCCGGACCCCGTCGGCCTGCTTCACGACATCGAAACCATTCACAATCGCCGTTCCCGAGGTGGGCGGCAGGAGGGTCGTCATCATCCGGATCAGGGTCGACTTGCCGGCTCCATTCGGGCCCAGCAACCCGAAGATCTCCCCTTCGTCGACGGCAAAAGTGATCCTCTTGACGGCGGTAAAGTCGCCGAAGGTCTTGACGATGTCCTTGACGTCGATGGCGTTCATTGCAAGGGCAACAGCACGTACGCGGTCATGCCGAGGGCCAGCCGCCGGTCGCTGTTGTCGACGCGCAGCCGGATCTCGAACGTCTTGATGTCACGCTTGGTCCGGCTGACGTCGCGCTGCGTGGCGAACCCCGCGTCGGCGCCGCGATAAAAGACCGTGCCCTCGCGCTCCACGCCCGACGGCAGCCGCACCGTGAGCTTGTCGCCCAGGCGCACGCGATCGATGTAGGTTTCCTCGACGTCCGCGCGCACCCACAAATCGTCGGGATTGATCAGCGTCACGACCGGCTGTCCGGGGTTGACCACCTCGCCAATACGTACCGCGCGCGTGTCCACGATCCCGTCGATCGGCGCCTTGAGCTCGGTATAGGCGAGGCGCACCTCGGCCTTCGCGCGCTGCGCGACGGCGGCCGCCTGCTGGTGCTGGTTGGAGACCACCTGGCTGCGACGCATCGCCACCTGCTCGGCGTTCGAGCGCGCGAGCGCCACGGTGGCCCGTTGTGCGTCCACCTGTTTCTTGAGCGCGTCGAGCTTTGCTTGCGCCGCGTTGTTGGCCGTTCGGGCCTGGTCGAGCTCCTGCGGCGAGACGACGCCTTCCTTCGAC
>QHWL01000470.1 GCA_003222555.1 Acidobacteriota bacterium
GGCCCTGGAAGATGCGTATGCCGCTCTATCGGCATACGGAAAAAGATTTTCAACTTCTGGAATACGAGTGCAACGCCCTTGACGACGAGACACTCCGATAACCCTCCTGCGTAGGTGAAGATTCCCCCGACATTTTCAGCCGTCGCGATCGCTGTGGGCGTGACGGCAATTGCTCTCACGGTTCACGTGAAGGCGGACACTACGTTGCCGACCGGCGAGATGATTCTGGCCTGGATCGATTCGACCCAAGCCCCACGTGGATGCTCGCACCAGGACGGCGATGGCGAGCGTTATTTCATGAATTACCGCCAGCGTCTCCGTTCTGCGGAGGACATCGGCGCGCCGGCGGCGACGGGAATCCCGGCGGAAGACCTCCGGGCGCTGCGGACGCTCTACGACCGTTGACGAAACCCTCCGGGTGATATGATTCATTCGTGAAACAATTGCTTCCCGTCCTGTCGATCGTGTTGAGCGTCCCGTTGACGCTCGCCTGCCGCAAGGCGCCGCCTCCCACGCCGGCGGCTGCCCCCGGCGTACCCGGCGCCACGACGACCGAGCCTCCCAAGAACAAACCGATGCCGGCGCAGCTTCCGGCGATTATCGCCAAGGTCAACGGCGAAGCCGTCGAACGGTGGGAGCTCGAGAACGCGATCCACGCCCTTGAAGGCCGCGCGGGCAGCCAGATTCCCGCCGACAAGCGCGACGAAGTGCTGCGCGGGCTTCTGGATCAACTCGTCAACTTTCACGTGCTCGTGCAGGAGTCGCGCGCGCGAAAGTTCGACGTGTCGGAGGCGGAGATCGATGCGCGATTAGCCGAGATCAAAAAGGGCTTTGCAAGCGAACAGGCGTTTCAGCAGGAGGTGGCGTCTCAGGGTCTCACCCTCGAGCAGCTGCGGCTTCAGGCGCGCTCCAGCATGCAGGTCGGCAAGCTGGTCGAGGCTGAAATCAAGCCGAAGATTTCGGTTCAGGACGGGGACGTCGATGCCTTCTACAAAGAGAACCTCGAGCGCTTCAAGCAGGGCGAAACGGTGCACGCGAGCCACATCATGATTGGCCTGCCGCCCAATGCCGACGCGGCCACCAAGCAGCAGGCCCGCGCGCAGGCGCAGCAGGTACTGAAAGAGGTGCGCGGCGGCGGCGACTTCGCGAAGCTCGCGGCCGAGAAGTCGAACGATCCGGGCAGCGCCCCCAAAGGCGGCGACCTCGGGTTCTTCCCCAAAGGCCAGATGGAGCCGGCGTTCGAAGCCGCTGCCTTCGCCGTGAAGCCGGGCGCCGTCAGCGGCATCGTCGAAACCTCTTTCGGCTTTCACATCATCAAGGTCCACGAGCGCCGGCCGGCCCGGACCGCGCCCTTCGAGGAGGTCAGCGGCCAGATAAAAGAGTTCCTCTCGGGCAAACAGCGCGACGCCAAGCTCGCCGAGTTCGCCGATCTGGCGAAGGCCAAACGCAAGGTCGAGATGCTCGTCTAGCCCGTGAAAAATGCGGCGTTTGAACGCAGCCGCCTTCGCGCCGGAGGCGCTTCCGCCTTTGCTGAAGCTTCGGCGGACCGCCGTAGTCTTGGCGGAGGCTGGTCGGCGAGCCTCGCCGAAGCTCGGGGAGAACCACGCCGAGCGGAGGCGGGAGCTCGCAGAGCACGCTGAGAAATCGTTGGGAATTTCTTCTCTGCGGTCTCCGCGGTCTCTGCGTTGAACGTGATTTATTCACAATCTCTCAACACCGGGCTGCGACATAATATTCCGTTGATTTCGATACTTTACCTGCTGGCACGGGGAGCCACATCATGAGCAGTCATCCTGCGCTTCTGTCACTCGTCCTGTTGGCCGTCCTCGTCGGGGGTGCCGGCGGCCAGGAAAACTCGGGCCGGCCTCGGCGCGCGCCGCTCGTCGGTCGGTCGAAGGTCGCGACCAAGTACGGGATTGTCGCCGCGAGCCAGCCGCTGGCCGCGCGCGCGGGCGTGCAGGTGCTCGAACATGGCGGCAACGCCGTCGACGCGGCAATCGCGACAAACGCGGTCATGGCCCTGGTGGAGCCGTACTATGACGGCATCGGCGGCGATCTCTTCGCGATCGTCTACGAGGCGAAGACCGGCAAGCTATACGGGCTCAATTCGGGCGGGTGGGCGCCAACCGGATTGAGTGCCGCGCTCCTGAAGTCGAAAGGCATGGAGCAGATGCCGAACTGGGGCATCTACACGGTGACCGTGCCTGGCGCCGTGGCAGGCTGGGACGCCATGCGCGCGAAATTCGGCAAGCTGCCGATGGCCGACCTCATGGCGCCGGCGATTTTCTACGCCCAGAACGGCTTTCCCGTGTCGGAGGTGATCGCGGAGACGTGGGCGCTGTCCACCGCGAGCCTGGCCGCCGAACCCTACGCCGCAAAGACCTTCCTGGTGAACGGTCGCACGCCCAAGTCCGGCGAGGTGTTCAAGAACCCGGATCTCGCCGGGTCGCTCCGGTTGATCGCGGAACATGGACGGGCCGGCTTCTACGAAGGAAAAACGGCGGAGGCCATTCTCGCGATTTCCCGTGAGAAGGGCGGGACGATGACCGCCGCCGATCTCAAGGAATTCCAGCCCGAGTGGGTCGAGCCCATTTCAACGACTTATCGGGGCTGGACGGTTTCCGAGCTGCCGCCAAACACGCAGGGGATCGCCGCGCTCATGATGCTCAACCTGATGGAACCGTTCCCGATGGGCGAATACGGGTTCCACAGCACCAAGGCGCTCCACGTGATGATCGAAGCAAAGAAGCTGGCCTATGCCGACATGCTCCGGTACGTCGCGGACCAGAAGTTCTCGAAAACCCCGGTGCCCGCGATGCTGAGCAAGGAGCACGCGGAAAATCGTGCCCGGCTCATCGATCCGGCAAAGGCCGCCTGTAAGGTGGAGCCGTCTGTGTTCGACGGTCTGACGAACACGGCCGGCGGCGACACGATCTACCTGTCGGTCGTCGACAAAGACGGCAACATTGTGTCGCTGATTCAGAGCCTCTACGGCAACTTCGGCAGCGGGCTGGTTGCGCCCGGCACCGGCATCATGCTCCACAATCGCGGGGGACTGTTCACCCTCGACGAGAAGCATCCGAACGTCCTCGCCCCGCGCAAGCGTCCGCTGCACACGATCATCCCGGCATTCATGCAGAAGGGCGACGTCAGGATTGGATTCGGAATCATGGGCGGATTCAACCAGGCCCAGGCTCATGCGCAATTTGTCGCCGACATCGCC
>QHWL01000471.1 GCA_003222555.1 Acidobacteriota bacterium
ATGCGACTGGGAAAACCGATCGCCGTGGCGACGCTGTTCTGGGCGGGTGCTCTGGTCTGGGTGTCACAGACGTCCGGCTTGCCAGCCGGATCGACGGTGGTTCAGGCGGCCGAGGATCGCGATCGCAACAACGGCGATCACGAGGGCAACCTGGATCGTGATTTGGCTTCCGTGCTTTCGGCCGCCGGATTCACGGGCGACATCCAGCGCACGTTTCAGAGACGAATCGAAAAAAATCTCGGTCGACGAATCAACCCCAAGCTTGTCGAGCTCGGTCGGCTGTTGTGGTTTGATAAAGGTCAATCTCTCGGTCGCGACAACACCTGCGGAGGATGCCACTCGCCCACGAATGGGCTTGGCGATACCCAGACCCTGGCTATCGGCGTTCAAAACAACAACGTCGTCGGACCGGGCCGTAGCGGACCGCGCAACCAACGGCGAACGCCTAGCGCTGTGAACACCGCCCTCTACCCCGCCATGATGTGGAATGGGCGGTTCAACTCGCTGTCTCTGGATCCGTTCGACACGTCAGATGGGTTCCGGTTTCCTTTTCCCGAGGCCGACCAGCGTTTCTCGCGCCAGGAAGACATCAAGCACGGCATCACTCATCTGCTGCAGGCGCAGGCGCACATGCCCCCGACGGAGCTGATTGAGGTGGCCGGCTTCACCGGGACATGCCCGAATGGTGTCCCCGATCCGACGTTGGGACCCCGCTTTTGCCAGTTCGACGATGGCAAAGGCGAAACAGTGCCGCTGCCGGACCCCTCGACGGGGAACCGCAACGAGCCGATCCGGCAAAAGACGATGCACATCCTGAACTCAATGCCAGCTTACCGCCGGCTTTTCGGAGCAGTATTTCCTGAAGTCGCCAAGGGCGACCCCATCGACTTCTATATGTTCGGAAAGGCGATAGCCGAATTCGAGTTCAGCTTGGTGTTTGCCGACGCTCCCCTCGACCAGTTCGCAAGAGGGGACAGAGACGCGATGACCAAGTCGGAAAAGCGTGGGGCTCTTGTCTTTTTCGGCAAGGCAAACTGCGCACAGTGCCACAAAGTCGAGGGCAAGTCGAACGAAATGTTCAGCGACTTCCAGGAGCACGTCATCGGCGTTCCTCAAATCGCTCCGAGCTTCGGAAAAGGCAAGGGCAACGTGATCTTCGCGGGCCCAGGGGAGGACGAAGATTTCGGCTTGGAGGAAATCACGGGTCAACAGGAAGACCGTTACAAGTTCCGCACAGCTCCGCTGCGAAACCTGGCTGTCTCGCCGGGGTTCTTTCACAATGGCGCCTTCACGAGTCTGGAAGACGCCATTCGCTTCCACTTGAACGTCCACGCAGAAGGCAAAAAGTACAATCCGGTCACGGCTGGCGTGCCTGAGGATCTGACACATCGGCTTGGGCCGCAGGTTCCGAGACACCTGCTGGACCCGTTGGTTCAACGTCGGATCAAGCTGACCGACCAAGAATTCGACAACCTGGTCACGTTTGTCCGGGATGGCCTGTTGGACAAGGAGGCGACCAAGCTTTGCCACCTGATCCCGGGATCTGTGCCGAGCGGCATGCCGGTTATGGTCTTTCAGGGTTGCCCGTAACGCCATCGTACACGGGGGACGGGAGTCCGTCTTTACGAGGGCTCCCGTCCCCGTGTGTAAGTCGGCGACGTGGGTAGCACCGACCCCTGCCTGGCGAGCCTTCAAACGCTCCCTTTAGGCCTGTTTACCCACACTTTGACCGTCCCCTTTGCAGGCCAAGACCCAGCGGGCCGATAACTCTGAGTAGCAGCCCCCTGCCCGGTGACGCTGGCTGCCAAACGAGGGAGTAAATGATGAAGCGCACTCTCTGCCTGGCGGCAATCGCATTCATTGCCGTTAGCCGGCCGGCGTGGGCTCAGCAGGACGAAATCGCTAGGCTTAGAGCCGAATTGGTCAACCAGCAAGCGGTAATCACCCGACTGCTCCAGCGGGTGGACGAGCTCGAGAAGAAGCAGAGCACGGCGGTGACCAAAGGCGAGCTCGAACAGGAAGCCAAGACCGAGCAAGACTCGGTGAACTCGTTGCGCGAGACCCTGCTTGGCAAAGTCAACGTCAACGGGTACTACAATTTCCGGTACTTCAACGACGGGTCCGAGACTCACGACGCCTTTCAACAAGATCATCTGGGGCTACTCCTCGGGAAACAGCTTGGACGCTTCAGCTTCTTTGCGGAGCTGGAGCTGCAGAACGCCCCCCATCACCCACAGGCCGAAACAGCCCACACCGACACGACCGCGTCGACGGCGACCGCCGACATCAGCGGAGAAGGACAGGTCGCGGTCGAGAACGGCTGGATGGAATACAACCAGAATCGCTATCTGGGCGTTCGCGTCGGAAAGCAGCTGTCGCCTCAGTACTGGTGGCAGAACCACTACCCGAACCTCACGTACTCGACCGATCTGCCCATCTACCTCCGCGAGCTGTTCCCACCGGAACTGGTCGGCGTGACGGTCCAGGGAGGCGCCGCCAAGCCGGTTGGGGCGTCGGAATTCGGCGTCGGGTACAAGCTCTACGTCGCCAACAACGACTTCGAGGGCAATAGCCTGACCGATCTTCGGGACGGCAAGGCCTGGGGTGGCCGATTGCAGGTGCGGTTCCCGACGAGCGGGGCGCTCAAGCGCTTCGATGTGGCCGGCGATGTGTACCAAGGCCATGTGGGCATGGCCGGCGGGGAACTGGCCGACGACAAAGTGGCAGGTTTCGAAGAGCAGCTCGAGGTCAGTCGCTTCCTGCTCAACAGCGAGTACGCGCGCGGCCGATCGGAGCCATTGGTCCGCCCCTTCATCCTGTCCGATGAAGAGCGGAAGTCGTTCAACGGCTTTGCGACGGCCGCCGTCTTCTTCTTCTGAGGCGTACCCTGCTGAAGCGCGCCGCGGCAACGATGCGACTGCCAATTGCAGCGGTGGGTGTCTTGATCCTCCTCTGGCCCTGCGTTCCGGCCGCAGAAGGGCAGTCGTTCGTCATCGTCGTGAACAAGGCGAACCCGGTCAAGTCGCTGACTGTCACGGAGCTGCGGCGCATCTTCATGAAGCAGGCGCGTATGTGGCCTCACGCCGAGTCGGTGGTGCCGGTCGATTGGGATGCGACGAGCGAGATTCGTCAGGCATTCTCGCGGCAGGTCCTGAATCGCTCGGTGCGGGAGATGGGTGAGTACTGGGTCCAGCAA
>QHWL01000439.1 GCA_003222555.1 Acidobacteriota bacterium
CGCCACTCTTCGACGCCGTAAGTGTGCAACGCCAGGTTCGCCTCAATGGCCGACACGAGCGCGTCCGCGCCCTCGCGGTCCGCTTTGTTGACGACGAAGATGTCCGCGATCTCCATGATGCCGGCCTTGAGCGCCTGGACGTCGTCGCCCGCGCCAGGGACGAGCGTCACGATCGACGCATCGGCGGTGCGAATGATGTCGACTTCGTCCTGCCCCACGCCGACCGTCTCGATGATGACCACCTCTTTGCCGGCCGCGTCGAGAACGACCGCCGCATCACCGGTCGCGCGTGCCAGGCCGCCAAGATGTCCGCGCGTCGCCATGCTCCGAATGAACACGCCCTCGTCGGACGCGTGCGCCTGCATGCGCAGGCGATCGCCCAGCACGGCGCCCCCGCTGAACGGGCTCGTCGGATCGATCGCGATCACACCGATCGTCGATCCGGCGCCACGAATCTCGGACACCAGCCGGTCCACGAGCGTGCTCTTGCCCGCGCCTGGCGGACCGGTGACGCCGATGAGATACGCGCGGCCCGAGCGGCTGAAGATCGCCTGTACCAGGTCGGCGCCCGCCCGATCTTCGTCTTCGATCAGGGAAATCGCCCGGGCCATCGCGCGAGGGTCGCCCGCCAGCACGCGCTCGGCGAGACTGGCGGTCACGGGCGGAACAGCAACTGCCGGGCGATGACGAGACGCTGGATTTCGCTCGTCCCCTCGCCGATGGTCGTCAGCTTGACGTCGCGGAAATATTTCTCGGCCGGATAGTCTTTGACGAACCCGTAGCCGCCGTGAATCTGCACGCAGTCGTCGGCGGCCTTGACGGCAATCTCGCTCGCATAGAGCTTCGCCATCGACGACTCGAGCGTCAAGTGCCGGCCGCGATCCTTCAAATAGGCGGCGCGATAGGTCAGAAGGCGCGCCGCCTCGATGCGCGTCGCGTTGTCGGCGAGCTTCCACTGAATCGCCTGGAACTTGCTGATGGCTTTGCCGAACGCGTTGCGCTGCTTCGAGTAGCGAAGAGCCGCCTCCCACGCGCCCTGCGCGAGGCCGACCGAGAGCGCGGCGATCCCGATGCGGCCCGAGTCGAGCACCTGCATCGCGTTGACAAACCCCTGCCCCTCCTCGCCGAGGCGCTGGCCGGCGGGAATGGAACAGTTCTCGAACAACACCTCGCTCGTCTCGCTGGCGCGCATACCGAGCTTGTCTTCCTTCTTCCCGGCCGCCAGGCCGGCCGTTCCCTTGTCGATGATGAACGCCGAAATGCCTTTGCTGCTCTCGGCGCGATTGGTGACGGCCATCGCGACGAGCACGTCGCCAACCTTGCCGTGGGTCGTGAAAGTTTTCGACCCGTTCAGAACCCAGCACTCACCCGAGCGCGTGGCGGTGGTGCGCATGGAGGCCGCGTCGCTTCCCGACGTCGACTCGGTGAGCCCCCACGCACCGATCTTCTCACCCCGCGCGAGCGGCACCAAATACCTGCGCTTCTGCTCTTCAGTGCCGAAGAGGAAAATGTGCGCCGAGCAGAGGCCGTTGTGCGCGGCCACCGAGAGCGCGACGCCGGGATCGACCCGCGCGAGCTCCTCGATGCAGATGCAATAATCGATCGCCGACATGCCGGCGCCGCCGTACGTCTCAGGAATTTGAATGCCGAGCAGGCCGAGCGAAGCGAGCTGGGGAACGAGTTCCGAGGGAAAGTGCTGCGCCTGATCCCATTCCATCACGTGCGGCCCGATTTCGGTCTCGGCAAACTCGCGCACGCTGCGGCGAAGCAGCTCCTGCTCTTCCGTCAACCGGAAGTCCATAAACCCTCAAACTCTAGCATGAGCCATCGTCATCCCGAAGACGCGAAGAACACCTGCGGCCTCGGCGGACTCCGCGTTGAACGTGCTTTGCTCACAAACTCATAAGGTCCCCTATGCGGCGCTCACACGCTATGATGGAACCGGGAGGGTTCATGAGGACCGTACGCGCGGCGGCACTGGCCGCACTGTTTTGTGCAATGTGGGCAACCCCGGCGCTCGCCGACATCACCGCCTTTATCGGCGCTGACACGACGCCGGCCAACCGTCAGGTCCGCGGCTTTGCCGTAGGAGCCGGGCTACTGATTCTCGCCTTCGAGTTTGAATACGCCGACACCACCGAGGACCCGGCCTCGCTGGCGCCAAAGCTCAAGACGGGGATGGGAAATGTGTTGTTCCAAACGCCGGTCGCCTTCATGGGCATTCAGCCGTATTTCACGACTGGCGCCGGCGTCTATCGCGAAGCGTTGGGCGCGCACGAGGACACGAGTGTCGGGTTCAACACCGGCGGCGGCGCGAAGATCTCGCTGATTGGCCCGGTGCGACTGCGCGTGGACTACCGGGTGTTCAAGCTGGGGAGCGGTGCGCTGAACTCGCCAGCCCACCGGGTGTATGCAGGGCTGAACCTGAAGTTCTGAGCTGGCTGGTGGCTCGCGGCTTCGGCGCGAGCCACCAGTGACGAGAAAAGCTATTTGCTGAGATCGGTGACGAGCGTGAGGTTCAAGATATTTTGACTGGGGGAGCCATACGCTTCCGAATACGTCTTGTAGAGTGCCAGGGCATCTGTCGGAAAGGCCTCCGCCAGAATGTTTGAGACGGAATAGTCGGCGCCCTTGGCGGCCGGGGCCATGATCGAAACATAAATCACCGAGCCACCCGGTCCTGGTTCCGCCGCCTTGAAGAACTTCCAACCCACGGCTTGTTCCTTCCGCTGCGGTTTGTCGCTCTTGGCGAGAGCCTCTTTCAACTTCCCGATGACCATTTCGAAGTCGGCCGTCTTGTCCGCCTTGATGAAATTGAGAATCACCGCCCCGTCCGATGCGAATACATACGGGCTCTTGGCGGGCTGCGCTTGCTGCGCGGGCGCCGTCTGCGCCTGTGCCATCGTGGTCAACAACACGCCGATCACAACGCCGAGGGCAATCCCCGTTGGCCGACCTGCGACCGCCGGCACGACGAACGTTCGAAGCATCACGGCCTCCTTAAGGGCAAAGGGCGCTACTTTAACGTACTCAAAGGCTAAACGAAAACAGCCATCACCTCATGAGCAAGGAGCATTCCCTCGCGCGTCAGCCGGAGGCGCGGGCCCTCGCGCCGGAGAACGCCTGTTTCGACGAAGGGGTCGAGCTCGCGGCCGTAGCGTTGCCAGACGTCGACCCCGTATCGGCGACTAATGTCAACCAGATCAATGCCTTCGACGAGGCGCAGGCCGGTAAACAGCGCGTCGCCCAGCCGCTCGCGGGGTGACAGCTGGCGGACGTCGACTGCCGTCGGTTCCCCGCACTGGATCCGGCCAATGTACTCGTCGGTCGCCGCCACGTTTCTCCAGCGAACACCGT
>QHWL01000440.1 GCA_003222555.1 Acidobacteriota bacterium
ATTCACGATCAGCAGTTCCGCACGCTCGAAGTCCATGCGCGGCGTGCGAGCGGTCTGACCAACGACAGGCCCCATGCTAGAATGCCGGCAAGCCAGGGAACGGTCTCCTAGTCGCTCACTAGGCGACCACACGTCGTCCTCGGTGGCTGGCGGACGGGCGGTCATGGCATCGTTCACGATCACTTTGCAAGGAGGTCAGCATGGACAGGCACTCTCCCGGACGTCGGGACTTTCTGAAGCAGATGACTGCGCTCGGCGCAGCCAGCCTACCTGTTGTTGTGTCGGCCTTGGGATCTCGTCCCGTTTATTCGGCTGATGCGGCGGCCGGATCCAAGACGGCATACGATCCTGCGGGTAAGTTCGAGATCAAGGTGAGCGAGGTCGAGTTCCGGCGCACGAAGGCCGGGCGGATGCTGATGGCCCGCATTTATCAACCGACTGGTGCGGGACCGTTCCCCACAATGCTCGATCTGCACGGCGGCGCGTGGAACGCCAAAGACCGCCGCGCCGAGGAACCGATGGACCGCGCGTTGGCGGCCAGCGGCGTGCTGGTGGTCGCCATCGACATGACACTGGCGCCGGAAGCGCCGTACCCGGCTTGCGTTCAGGACGCAAACTACGGCGTGCGCTGGCTCAAATCGAAAGCGGCCTCGTGGAACGGCGACCCGTCGAGGATCGGCGTCTACGGCAGCTCGAGCGGCGGCCACGTCGCCGAACTCCTGGGCATGCGCCCGCGCGACGCGCGCTACAACGCGATTCCGCTGGCCGCGGCGCCAAACGTCGATGCGACGGTCGCCTACATCGCGACGCGCTCGCCGATTAGCAACACGTACGCGCGCTTTCAAAACGCGGAGGAAAAGAAGCGCGACGGCATGATCAAGAACAACAAGACTTTCTTCAATCCGTGGGAAGCGATATTCGAATCCAACCCGCAGCAGATACTCGAGCGCCACGAAAAGGTGACGCTGGTACCGTTGCTGATCATGCAGGGCGCGCTCGATGACAACGTGCTGCCCGCGGTGCAGGAGAAATTCGCCGCGACCTACAAGGCGGCCGGCGGCAATTGCGAGTTCCACGTGTTCGAGGGCTGCGAACACGAGTGGGTCGCCAACGAGGGGCCGCAAACCGACCGCGCACGCGCGATGGTCAAGGCGTTCATCGCGCGCCAATTGAAGGCGTAGCGCCGAGACCGCGCCGCGTCGCCGCAACGGATTTGCCGGGCCTGACCTGTCACAGGCCCGGCTTACCATCAAGGTCGTCAGGGACGACGGGCCGTGAGAAAAGCGGCCGTCTCTCGCTCCAGGAACTCACAGCGCTCTTTTTGCGCGCCCCAACACGCGTCGGGCCCTCTACTTCATCGCGTAGATGTCGTACTTGACCTGAGTGCCGACGCGCTCGCCGACGCCGACTGCCTGTAGTCGCGTGAGCCAGACGTAGCGTGAATCGCCGGTTTCGAAGAGCGGTGCCATCCTCAACGATGCGCCGGCGTCCGTCGTCTGGCCGATGCCGTTGTACGTCACCAGAATCAGTGCTCCGTCGTCGGTTTTCAGCGTGAGGCGAACGTCGAGCCGGTAGCTGCCGTCGGCGCGGTTGGTGATCCAGTCGCCGGCCGGCGTCTGCACTGACGCTTTGACACGCGGCCCTTCGAAGCGGCCTCCGACGAGCTGCACGATCGTGCGCGTCCCCTGCGGGCCGTTTTCGAGGACGGTGCGGGTGCCGGTTTCGGCGCGCAGCGTGCCGAGGTATTCGAACGCGGGGGCGCGCGGCTGCTCGGTGGCCTTCTGGCCGCGCGAGGCTGCCGCCGCGGGGGTGGAATTCTGAGCGAGAGCGAACGGACCGGACGCGGTCAATCCGACGCCGACCAGCAACGCGATTGCGACACGCACGGGACCCTCCTGTACTGAAAGCGCTGATTATAGCAACATGTGCGTCACGTGAGTCTGGGGGTGCCCCGAATGTGATGGGCCTTGTCACGATCCCAAAAGTGAACTTCGTGAGCATGGGTGTGGCTGCCGTGCGACACATGAACGACAGCCTTGAACGCATGTGGTTCAGGAATGTCAGTCGTGGATTCGAGGTATTCACCCTTCGCGTGAAAGTCGAAGGTCTGACGCGTATCGTCGGGTCGCACTGTTTCAATTGTTACGGTCGCGTTGCGCGGCACCGAACGCGCCTGATTGTGCCTGTCCTGGAAAAAGAGTCGGAAGCGCGGCGGCACATCGGTTTCAGCGATGGTGATTTCAACAAAGCCGTGACCGAGGTTCACGCGGAAGCCGTCGTGTGGTCCGCGTTCGACTTCCCCACGGTCATGCGGGTGTCCGCCAACAAGATGAGACCGGCCGCGGCCTTTGCCGCGAATGTGCTGAATTACATAGTAGACGCCGAACGCCTGAATGACATGGTAAAGGCCGAAAGCCAAAGCCCCGCCCGCGAGCCACGGCAACCAGCCGCCAATCCTGCCGCTCAACCTGATGCCGCTCCAAGCGACCAAGCCGTGGGCGGCGAGCAACACGACAAGGCCGATGCCAGCGAGCATTATCGAGTTAAATCTCGTCATAGTCAGTGCCTTGGATTTTTTGTGGTCGAGGCGCGGAGTGTCTGAGCGCGCAGGAGGGCAATATGACGGTAGGTAACGTCCGTGCTGCGAGCCAGGAACTCGGCGATGGCGGCGAGCTGGTGACGATCGAAATTCTCCAGCAGCGCGGCCACATCTCTTCGTATGGGATCGAACACGTGTTGGATGTCTCGCATCCGCTCGAGCGCTGGGTGGAGGATCTGCTGACGCCGGTCGTGCGGGTCCGGTTCACGGCGCAGGTATCCGGCCCGCTCCAACCTCGCCACCACACCAGTGATCGCGCCACTGGTCAGGTCAGTAATCGCGGCCAGGTCGCTGCCGGTCATGGCCCCGCGCTCGCGCAACAAGTCGAGGCACTTGTGATCCGTTGGACCCAGACCCAGGCGCTCCGCGACCGCGTGGTGAAACAACACCGTCGCAATGCTGTGTCGGCGCACCAGCCGTCCGACGATCTCTTCGGCCAGCTCACGCTGCCTCTTGGCTGCAGCTCGGTTCGTCGTCGTTCGCATGGAGGTGATAATAGCTTACTAGATAAGCTATTCACTAAGTGATAGTGCCGGGTCGGCTCGGTGTCGTTCGTCATCGGTATGACGGAACGCGACCAAAAGATGTGACCGTGGACGAGCGCGAGTTGCTGGCGGAACGATTCGAGGGCAACCGGACGGACCTGCCGGCGGTGGCCTACCGAAGGCTCGCACCGAATCAGCGGCGTAAGTCGCGAACGCCGGAGGGCAGGTATAGCTGTAATTGAAGTCGATGAGCACGCCCACGATTCGCGTGTCTGAGCTGAAGCAGCGATCAGAGCGCGTTCGCTGCGGGCCGGCGCGTCGTGACACGCTTACGGCATGATCGTGATATGACCTCTCTTGAGCGGCGTGGGACCAAAGACCAGGCCGAGGCCCAATACATTGAGCTGGTGCGTGGCGTCGCCGGCACCTCCAGCCGTATGAGTCGTGTTGTAATCGACATCGCTGAAGGCGGCCCTCAGGATCTTGCCAGTCGCATCCCGGCCTACGACGTGTACGAGAGCTTTCCCGCTAAATGTCGCGCTGCCGTCAGGGTTAATCGTCAAGGAGCCTGGCGTGACGTCGCCGTGCACCTCCATCTGCAGCACCTCGCTCCAGGGTCCAAAAGGAAAACCGCCAGACCGTCCCGCCATCACGCATTGGAAGCTTCCGCCTGCCGAAGTTGCGCCAAACCCAAGCTG
This sequence comes from Acidobacteriota bacterium, assembly GCA_003222555.1. Classification (GTDB taxonomy): domain Bacteria; phylum Acidobacteriota; class Vicinamibacteria; order Vicinamibacterales; family CAVVIG01; genus JAHFUJ01. The sequence continues at coordinate 3,783 of QHWL01000440.1, forward strand.
TGAGGTGAGTCCCAAAGGACCGTCGACGACGCCGCCACCGACAGCACTTGCGTCAGATGCCCTACCCACAGTCTGCATTCCGAGCATCAGCAGGCCGACCCACACCACCGTGGCCGTCTTCAGACGTAGAGTCATTTGTCGTCCTCCTCGCGCGCCGATACGGAAGCCGCTAACCCAACCGCCTTGTCAGTTGATCGTCCGTCCCAAAATGAGTCTTCCTCCGCCACTCACGCCAAACGGCCGAGAGCCGGCTCTGGGCTCGGCTTCCGTCCCCGTAGCGGCGCGCAATTGCTGAAGCGATGCGCCTACTCGAGGTGGAACGCGGTGCGGTTGGCGTTCGTCGTTGCAGGCGTGCCCGAAGGCGCTACGCGGTTCCAATAGTCCACGTAATCCTTCGAGGCTGTGATCCCCTCGAAGACCTTATCCGGCGTTCCGGCTCCGTGGCAGCTGACCGCGAGAACGCCGTGGCTTCCGTCAGAGTATTCAATGCGGAGCACAGCGAGCCCAGAGCGAAAGTTGGCAGGATCGCCGATATTATCGGCTGTAGCGGGAAACGTCCCGGGCGCCTCTTCCCAGCGCACTAAGCCTGTGACCGCGTACGCGCCACTCGAAGTTCCCGCCGCTGTGGTGAGCGTCCAAGTGCCGCCTCCGGTCACGGCACTCGATGTACCCCCGCTGCCTGCCGGGGCGACGAACGTTCCGGATCCCATGAGCGTAAGCGTGTTGCCGAGGTTGTCCTTTGCCGACGCCTCGCCTCCGGGGTTCACTGTCGCGCCAGGCAATGACAGGCTAACGATATCCCAGCGGACATGCTGGGCCTGACCGTGCGCGAGTCGGGAACTGAATGTGATCGCCAACAACAGAGCCAACGACACACCGGCGACCCTCGAGATCTTTCTCGTTTTTGCTCCCATGCTGTTCCTCCTTGCCGGACGCTTGAAGTCCGGATGCATCAAACGCAATTCGCTCAGGCGATTCGCATCGGCGGAAAAATTTACGCTTTTCTTTCCTTCGCCCTTTCGAGCGCCAGATTCTGACTCCATTCCTGAAGAGCTGACAACTAATTTCTTTCGGACGCGGGCAATCAGTCGATCCTCCGCGAGACGCGTCTGATAGATGGCAGGCCACTCACGCAAACGCACAGCCTCGGCTGACGTTGAGATCCTGCGCCATCAAGACGCGATAGGCCCTCGACAACGGCATGCCGAGATGGTAAGCCGCGAACGCCAGAGGGCAGGTGTAACTATAATTGAAGCTGATGAGCAAGCCCACGATTCGCGTGTCTGAGGCTGAAGCAGCGAGCGACCTCCGGTCGCTCCTTGAGACCGTCGTCAGCAGCCACCGCGAACCGCTCACGCCGCCTGCGTGGGACTAATTCTCGATTCGAGTGT
>QHWL01000017.1:0-8880 GCA_003222555.1 Acidobacteriota bacterium
CTCCATCGCCGGGGATGAGCCGGGTTGTGTTGTCCAACAACTCGCGTGGCATATCGGGCACATCCTGAAAGTGCACGTGACCAATTTCCCCGCGCCGGATCAGATCGAGATCTTCGAGCTTGTTGAGGCCGGACCAGAAGTGATAGCAATCCAACAGGGCACCGACGTTGGGATGGGCCGCGAGGCGCGTCATCTTCAGCAGGGTGGTCAGCGTGGAGATGAACGACGAAGTGCGCACGAATTCGGCCAGGGCCGTCATGCGGAACTGCTTTGCAATCTCTCCCACTTCGCGCATGTTGTCCACGCCGGTCTTGTAGTCGTCCAGCGTGAATTTCTGAGTTGTCGCGGTGGGCGCATAAACGCGGGTCAAGCCCAGGGCGGCGAACATCTCGCAGCGTTTCTTGAGACTCTCGAGTGAGGCGGCGTGATTGGGATTCGGTTCCCAGAGACCCGCCACACCACACGCACAGGAGACCGGCGTCAGTCCCAGGTCCGTCAGCACCCGGTGCGCGGCTGCCAGGGAGTCGGTTTTCAGAAACTCGTCCAGAAGCGCGGAGGTGAGCTCGACATATTTGATCCCCGCGCGAGACCACCCTTCCAGCGACTTGCGGTAGCCCGACGCCGCCGACGTGTTCTGGTGAATGGCGAGCGTCATCTTGCCCGACGCGCCGGAGGCGGCGCGCCCCGCCGTCAGAGCCAAGGGAGTCATGAGCATCACTCTTCTCGAAATCATGGCGGGTCAGCTCCCCACCTTGTCGAAGGTGGTATTGGCATCAGGCGAATTCTACGCAACTTGACGGCCGGGTTGAACAGGTTTCTTGGGTCTCCAGGCTCGCAAACGAAATTGGTATAGTAGTCGGCCGAATTGATCCAAGGATCGGGGGGTCTGGTGGGTCTGAAGAAACGTTAACCGCCGAGACCGCCGAAACCGCGGAGAAGAAAACGCTAAGAATTCTCGGCGTGCTCTGTGTGCTCTGCGGTAAACAACGAATGCCGGGCCGTGAACGATCCGTACCGCGACGAGCGCCTCGCCGTGGCGGCGGCCCATTGATCGAGGCGGAGCCAGGGGGATATACTCCCGGCCCGTCGCCGAGATTTTTGTCGTGACACCTCGGAGACACCCCACCCGGGAGGGCCCGATGCACGTTGTTCTGCGCGGTCTGTTTGGCAGCCTGCTCCTTCTTCTTCTTACGAGTGCGATCGCAAGCGCGCAGCAGGGATCGACGGGGCAGATCTCCGGCACGGTCAAAGACACGAGCGGCGGCGTCATGCCTGGCGCTGACGTCAGCGCCACGCAGATCGAGACAGGGTTCAAACGCACCGTCGTCACCGACGACGCCGGCGCGTACACGCTCACGAATCTGCCGGTCGGCCCGTACAAGCTGGATTGCACCTTGCAGGGTTTCAAGTCGTATTCGCGGACCGGCATCGTGCTGCAGGTCAACAGCAGCCCGACCATCAACATCGAGCTGTCGCTCGGCGCGGTGGAAGAGACCGTGCTGGTGCAGGCCGAGTCGCCGATGATCGAGACGCGCAACATGGGCGTCGGGCAAGTGATGGACAACAAGCGCATCCAGGAACTGCCGCTCAACGGCCGTAATCCGGCCGACTTGCTGCAGTACCTGCCGGCGGCCGTTCCGCAGCCGCAATTGAATGCGTCGAGCCGCAGCTTCGGTGGCGCGCAGGGCGGTCTGGCGTACGCGATCGCCGGCGGTCAGTCGTACGGCGTGGCGTATCTGCTCGACGGCGCGACCCACAACAACCCCTACGACAACCTGAACCTGCCGCTGCCGTTCCCCGACGCGCTGCAGGAGTTCAGAGTGGAGACGAGCGCGCTGACGGCGCAGAACGGCATGCACTCGGGCGCCGCGGTCAATGCCGTCACCAAATCGGGCACCAACCAGCTTCACGGCGATCTGTTCGAATTTCTCCGCCATCACAGCGTCAACGCGACAAACCCGTTCAACGCGAAGAAGGCCGACGGCACGCGAAGGGACGACGGGCTGAAGCGTCACCAATACGGCGTCACAATGGGCGGTCCGATCAGGACCGACCAAGTGTTCTTCTTCGGCGGTTATCAAGGCACCAACAGCCGGCAGGTGCCCAGCGATAACCGCGCGTTCGTACCGACCCCGCAGATGCTCGCCGGTGATTTCACGACGTTTGCCTCGCCGGCGTGCAACGGCGGACGCCAGGTCACGCTCAGCGCGCCCTTCGACAACAACCGGATCGATCCAAGGCAGTTCAGCCCGGCAGCGCTGGCGATCTCCTCCAAGCTGCCGAGGGCCGACGACGCCTGCGGCCTCGTCCAGTACGCTCTCCCGCTCAACACCGACGAGTCGCAGACGGTCGGGAAGGTCGATTATCAGAGCAGCGCGCGCCAATCGGTCTTCGGACGGTACATGGCCACGAAATTCTTCCAGCAGTCGCCCTACGAGACGTCGGGCGGCAATCTTCTGACGACCAGGCAAGGTGGACGCGACAACCTTGCGCAGTCGATGACCGCCGGCCACAACTACGTGCTGAGCTCCACTGCGGTGAACGCCGCCCGCTTCGCGTTCAACCGGACGTCGATTCACCGGACGAACTCCGATTTCTTCGGCGCCCAGGACGTGGGCATCAACATCTACGACTACATGCCGAAGTACATGCTGCTGAACGTGACGCCGAATGGGTTCCAGATAGGCGGGGGCACTGAAAACGAAGCGCGATTCAAGACGAACACGTACCAGGTCAGCGACGACCTCACCCTGATTCATGGCGCGCACCAGTTCGTGGTCGGCGGTAACTGGGCGCTCTGGACCTCATTCTCGACGGCCAACGTGCGTTCTCCCGGCCAGTTGACCGTCGGGAATACCGTGACCGGGCTGGCGTTGGGCGATTTTCTGACCGGACGGTTGTCGGGAGCCAGCGGATTGCAGCAGTCGGCGCCGAACTTCCTCGAGATGAAGCAGACTTACGTCGCGTTCTACGCGCAGGATACGTGGCGCGCCTCGCCTCGCGTGACGATGAACTTCGGCGCGCGGTGGGAGCCGTTTCTCCCGCAGCAGATTACCAACAACGCGGTCTACAACTTCGACCTCACGCGCTTCCAACAGGGTGTCAAGAGCACGGTGTACAAGAATGCCCCGGCCGGCCTGTACTATCCGGGCGACGCGGGATTCCCGACGCAAGCGGGGCAGAGGCCCGTGTGGACCAATATCGGTCCCCGCGTGGGCCTCTCATGGGATCCCACCGGCGGCGGAAAGACGTCGGTTCGCGCATCGTACGGGCGATCGTTCGACTTCGTGAACGCGCAGTTCCACCTCAACACGTCGAATGCTCCGCCGTGGGGCGACGAGATCCGCATCAACAACCCGCCGGGCGGGTTGGACAACCCGTTCGTGGGTGCCACGCAGCCGAACATCTTCCCGACGCCGACGGCCAGTCCGGACGTGGTGTTCACGACGTTCGGGCCGTATCTCAGCCTGAACTACGACATGAAAACGCCGTACGTCGACTTGTGGAACATCACGGTCGAACGGCAGCTTTCGACGAGCTGGGTTGTGTCGGCGGGCTACGTCGGCAGCCACACCTCGAATATTCTCGAGACGACGCCGCTCAATAACGCCATTCCGACGGTGACGGTCGCTAGAGACGTGAACGGCAACGTCCTCCCGAACGGCACCTGCAACCCGAACGGTCCGGCGGCCGCGTTCCAGACGTGCATGACTCAATTCGTGAACCAGCGGCGGCCGTTCTATCTGGCGAATCCGGCCGTGGGGCAGTATTACGGGGCGCTGGATGCGTACGTAACTGATGGGACCCAGCACTACAACGGCATGCTGCTGACGATTGGACGACGCTCGGCGCGAGGGCTCACGGTGAACGCCAATTACACGCTGTCTCACTGCTTCGGATCGCCGGAGGGGGGCGGCGCCGCCACGGCGAACCTGGGCACGGGCTACAACGATCCGAACAATCCTCATTTCGACGATGGGAACTGCACCTCCGATCGCCGGCACGTGTTCACGCTCACCGCGGGCGCCGAAACGCCGCAGTTTACGGGGCGCGCCGTGCGCGCGGTGGCGTCCGGCTGGCGCCTGTTCGGCAGTTTCCGTGCGATCTCCGGTCCGTTCCTGAACGTCACCCCCGGTTCGGATCGCGCGCTGAACGGTCAGGTCGCGATGGCCAGCACGCAGCGGGTCAATCAGATCTCGGACGACGTCTACGCCGACAACTCGATCGATCCGATCACCGGCGGCCGGCGCTTCCTGCGGCCGTCGGCTTTCGCGCAGCCGGCGCTCGGCTCGCTCGGCACGATGCAGCGCAACAGCATCGAGGGCATCGGCAGCAGGAACGTCGATATCTCGCTTACGCGTGCGTTCCATCTTGCGGGCTCGCACATAGTCGAATTCCGGGCCGAAGCCTTCAACGCGCTGAACTGGTTCCAATGGCTGCAGCCGGGGCAAGCGCAGGCGAGCGGGCCGCTCGCGGTGCCGAACCTGGCCCTGAGCAGCGCAACCTTCGGGCAAATTCTGGCGGCGGGCGATCCTCGGATTCTGCAGTTCGCGCTCAAGTACGTGTTCTAGACATCTTCTAAAGCCGATGTCCTCACAAATGAAGCAAGTTTTCGGCCGCTCGGCTTTAGAAGCTGTCTTAGCCGCGGCCGCGGAGCGGCCGCCTAGTAAGGAAGCTTCGCTCGGCGGTTTGAGGCGAAGCTTCGTTACGAGTCCGGCATGCGACACATGACAGGAGCGGTCGTCCTCGCGGCCGCGCTCGCGGCGCTGCTCGCGAGGGTTCCGGCAAGCCACTCCATCGCGGCTGCCGCGATGGGGGCCCCGGCGCGCGCGCAGCAGTATCCCGAGGGGACGGCGCCGGCGACCGGCGGCGTCGACCTGTCCGGCGAGTGGACGCCGGTGCGCGAAGAAGACCACACCGGCAACACCGAGCTCGGCGACTGGGTCGGCATCCCCATGAACGATGCGGCGCGCCTGCGGGCGATGGCCTGGGTCGCGTCGATTCAGACGCTGCCCGAATGGCAGTGCCGGCCGCACGCCGCGTCCTACATCTCCCGCGGACCATCGCAGTTGCGCATCTCGAAGTCGTTCTGGGCCTGCTGCAGCATCGTGAACGGACCCGGCACCGTGATTTTCGTCTGCTTCTTCGTGTGCGCCCGAAGGAACTCGAGGTCCTGGACTTCGACAGGGCGCCGGCGCTTGATCTTCCCGGTGATGCGGGGCACCGGATTCGGATGGCCGGAGCGATCGAGCGCCGTGCCCGGGTTGTCGAGATCCACCCCGTCGAGCGCCGTCGCGAACCGGTTCGAGTAGCTCTCGCGGCGGATCTCGCCGTCGGTGACGATATCGAGGCCGGCATCCTCCTGGGCGCGGATGGCGATGAGCGTGGCGTCGTTCTGCGCCTCGGTGAGGTACGGCTCCGGCAGGCGCCACAGCTCCTTCGCGCGTACGCGGGGTGGAAACCGTCCTGCCAGCTTCGCGCGGTCGATGAGCCACTCCGGCTGCGGATAGCTTCCAACAAGCGTGGTCGGCAGCAACATCAGACGGTCTCCTCATCCTCACGCCAGACACCGAGCGCTTTCTGCGCGGCGCGGTCCGAAAAGCTGAAGAGGACGGCGTCTTCCAGCGCCTCATGCGACACCCGCTGCCACGACGGCGCGACGAAGATGTCGTGCGGCCCCCAGGCGAATGCGGCCTCGCCCACCTGCGTGCGGCCGTGGCCTTCGGCGACGCAGTAGACGGTCGCGTCGGTCGAGCGGTGGGGCGTTCCCTTGAAGCTCCCCGGGAGGAATTGAATGAACGCGGCGATTGTCGGCATCGGGTAGCCGCCGGTAACCGGGTTCACGTACTGCATTTTCACACCGTAGCGAGGATGGACGGGGCCATTGCGATACAGCGTGTCGAGGACCTCGCGTGTGCGGGCGTAGGGATAGCTGAACATCGGCGACGACAGGCCGCGCGGCGTGTGCTCGATCGGCAGCAGTCCGCCGCCGTAGCGCGCGAGGGCGTCGCCGTCGCGACGCGTCAGCGGCTGCGTTTCCTCGTCGTGATGGTCGGCGAAGCTCGCATCGAACAAGTTCACGATCGGGACATCGAGGCCGTCGAGCCAGATAACCGGCTGCCCGCCGGGATTCCCGTGATCGTGGAATGTCCAGAACGGGGTCAGCACGAAATCGCCCGGCCGCATCGTCGTCCGCTCGCCGTCGACGGCGGTGTACGCCGTCCCTTCGCCTTCGATGACGAAGCGCAGCGCCGAGGCGGCGTGCCGATGGCTCGGCGCGACTTCGCCCGGCATGACGAGCTGCACGCCGGCATAGAGGCTCGACGTGATTTGCGAGCGGCCCTGCAGGGCCGGATTTTCGAGAACGAGGACGCGGCGCTCCGCCTCCTTCGCGGTAATCAAACGTCCGGCATCCATCAGGAGCGGGCGGATGTCGTCGTAGCGCCAGAGCGCGGGCACGCATGCGCTCTGCGGCTCGGGGGTCACGAGCTTCGCGAGGACTTCCCAGAGCGGCGCGGTATTTTTCGCGTGGAGCCGCTCGTACAGGTCCTTGCGCTCGGCGGAGGTGCCGGGTTTCACATAGAACGTGGTGGTGTCCATAACCTAACTTTTCGTGTCGATGGATCGGAACCATTCGGCGTGCCACGCGATGAGCTGTCGCGAGACCGGGTCGACTTCCTTCCAGATGCGCACCGGCGACGGACCCCGCCAGATGTAGTCGGCGGAATGCGGGCGGCACTGCCATTCCCAGAGCGTCTGTATCGAGGCCTCCCAGGTCTCGCCCCGCATTCGCGCGGCGCGGTTGATGGGGATGCCGAGGTAGTCGCCCAGCTCGGGTCCGGGCACGCGCTCCGGCTGATCTTCGTGGAAACGCGGCGCCCACTCACCGGTGAAGTCGACGCCGGCACCGGCGGCACGCGTCGGGTCATCATTGACTTCGACGAGCGAACCGGACGGCACCGATTGCGGCGGCTGCGCGCCTGGCGCGTCTGGGGAGATTGTCGCGCGCGGCGCTGGCCGCGCGACGAGCGTCGCGGTCAACGCAGCGGTCGCTGCGACGAGCGCGGCACGCCTGACTTTGTCCATCAGCTCCTTCGGCGGCGAGTATACTTGGCGCTTCCAGCTTGTCAACAACACGCCCTGATACGTCGCCCCTCATCCTGCCAGCGGTCGACATCGCCGACCGCATCGACAACAGCCCGCTTGGGGCACTGCAGGTGTCGACCTTCGCGATCTGTCTGCTGTGTCTGATCATGGACGGCTTCGACGTGCAGGCGCTCGGGTACGTCGCGCCAGAAATCGTGCGCGAGTGGAAGGTCTCCAACGCGGCGCTCGGCCCGGTGTTCGGCGCCAGCAACTTCGGCGTGCTCGTCGGGTCGCTCGTTTTCAGCATGCTCGCCGACAAGATCGGCCGCCGGCCGATCTTGATCGGCGCGACGCTCTTTTTTGGCGTGATGACGATCGCCGCCGCGCGCGCGGCCTCGGTCGGCGAGCTGCTCGGCCTGCGCTTGGTCGCCGGCATCGGGCTCGGCTGCATAATCCCGAACGCGACTGCGCTCGTCGGCGAGTACAGCCCGCGCCGGCTGCGCGGTCCGCTGATGATGGTCATCGGCGGCGTCGGGTTCACCGGCGGCGCGGCGATCGGCGGCGTCATCTCCGCCTTCCTCATTCCACGCTTCGGCTGGCGGTCGGTGCTCTATTTCGGGGGCGCGGCGCCGCTGCTGATCGCGCTGGCGATGCTGCTATGGCTGCCCGAGTCGTTGCAGTTTCTCGTCGTCCGGCGTAAGGATCGCGCGGCAATCGCGCGATGGCTCACACGCATCGATCCGACGGTGCCGTCGGGTCCCGCTGTCGAGTTCGTGGTGCGCGAAGAAAACCGCGAAGGTGTGCCGGTCGTGCACCTGTTTCGCGAGGGGCGCGGCGCCGTGACTATCCTGTTGTGGGTCGTCAACTTCATGAACCTGCTGAACCTCTATTTTCTCGCCAGCTGGCTGCCGACCGTCGTCAGGGACGCCGGGCACGCGGCGTCGACCGCGGTGCTCGTAGGCACGATCCTGCAGGTGGGCGGCACGATCGGGACCGTCGGGCTCGCGTGGCTGATCGGCCGTCTGGGCTTCATCCCGGTGCTGACCGCGTCGTTCGGTCTGGCATCGGTCACGATCGCGCTGATCGGTCAGCCTGGTGTTTCGATCGCGCTTCTGTTCGCGCTGGCGTTCATCGCGGGCTGGTGTGTGGTCGGCGGTCAGCCGGGGATTAACGCGCTCGCGGGGACCTTCTATCCCACTTCTCTGCGATCGACCGGCGTCGGCTGGGGACTCGGCGTCGGCCGCGCTGGCGCGATCGTCGGGCCGGTCGTCGGCGGCGAGTTCATGCGCCGGCGGTGGTCGACACGCGACATCTTTTTCGCGGCGGCGATACCCGCACTTGTCTCGACCGTCGCGCTGCTCGCACTGCGCGTCGCGATGGCGCGGCGATCTTTGCGACACGGCGACTCTGATATATAACAGGCCAGGATTAACGGAGGCCTCTCGTGGCGCAGGCCTTTAGTGCCTGTGAAGAAACCGTTAACCGCCGAGACCGCCGAGACCGCGGAGGCGAAAACGCTAAGAATTCTCGGCGTGCTCTGCGAGCTCTGCGTTGAAACGTCGCATTTCTTCACAGGCTCTGTAGGCCTGCGAATGGCCCCCGCGCAACCCTAATGGGCTGCGACGCTTTCAGGTTCTTCAACGCGCTCGAAGGAGACAGGGGCGACATGCGGTTGTGCCGATTCGGGAGTGGGTCGCTGGGCGTGGTCGACGGGACGACGGTACGCGACGTGACGGCGGCGCTCGACGTGTTGCCGGCGTGCCGGTATCCGTTGCCGTCGTACGATCTGATGAT
>QHWL01000017.1:8957-14158 GCA_003222555.1 Acidobacteriota bacterium
GATCGTTGCCGAGGCGCCGCCGGTGCCGCTGGCGAGCGTGAGGCTGCTCAGCCCCGTCGCCAACCCCGGCAAGATCGTCTGCGCGCCGGTGAATTACCAGAAGCACTTGGACGAGGTGCGCGACCAGTCGCAGCTGCATCACGGCAACGTGGGCCACACCGCGCCGATTCACACTGCGGGGCTCTTTCTCAAGGCGATCAGCGCGCTCGTCGGTCCCGGCGAAGGCATTGCCTTGCGCAAGCTCGATCGCCGCAACGACCACGAGGTCGAGCTGGCCGTTGTGATCGGCAAGGAGGCCAACAACGTGCCGCGCCAGGACGCCCTCGGCTACGTCGCGGGCTATGCCATCGGACTCGACATCACGATTCGCGGACCCGAGGAGCGGAGCCTCCGCAAATCGCCGGACAGTTACGCCGTGCTCGGGCCGTGGCTGGTGACACCTGACGAGATCGCCAACCCGGGCGATCTCGACGTGCGCATCGCCGTCAACGGCGAAGAGCGGCAGAATTCGAACACCAGATACTTGATCCTCGGCGTCGCGGAGCTCATCGAGTACGCCTCGTCGTTCTACACGCTCTATCCCGGCGACATCATCATCACCGGCACGCCGGAAGGCGTCAGCCCGATCCAGCCGGGCGACGTCATCTCCGCTTACGTCGAGCGCATAGGCACAATGGACGTGAAGGTACGCGCCGCGTAACGGCGCCTTTTTCGAACCCGTTCAGGGAGTCATGATGCGATCACGGTTCGTTCTGGGAACGGTCATCGTCGCGTTCGCGTCGGGCGTCGGCTGCTCGAAAACCGCGCTGACGCCGATCGCGACCGTCGAGCAGATCATGGAAACGACCGTCGAGCCCGTTTCGTTCAAGGTGTTCGACGCGGCCGTCTGGGAGAACGGCAAGCAGGTCGGTGGCCCGGAAACCGACGATGACTGGAAGATGATCGAGGCGAACGCGCTGATGCCTGCGGAAACCGGCAACCTGCTGCTGATGGGATCGCGGATGAAGGATCAAACCGGCTGGGTGACGCGCACGCACGCGATGATGGATGCCGCAACCGAGGCGGCGAAGGCCGCCGCGGCAAAGAACATCGGCGCCGTGTTCAACGCCGGCACGAAAATCTACGACGCATGCGCCGGCTGTCACCAGCAGTACATCAACCCGCTGACGGTGACGCCGCGCGCGGGCGCCAACTAGTTTGCGGCGTTAACGCGCATTTACATCTACCCTGAACAAGCTCGACCACGGAGGACACAGACAACAAACGGAGCACACGGTTACGCACATTATGATTTTCCGTGACCTCCGTCGTCCGTTCCGTGGCCTCCGTGGTAGCGCTTTTATCTCGAGCGCAGGCGTGCCCTCACTTGAGCTGGTCGGCCACCTTGGCGATGGCGCCCTTGGCGCAGGCCTCCTCCTTCTCCTGGCCGCCGCCGCCGCTCAGGCCGACGCCGCCAATCGTGTCCTCCCCGACTTTGATGGGCATCCCGCCGCCCAGCGGGATGGCGGTCTCGGTGCGCTTCGCCCAGGCCGCGGAGGGCTGCCCGAACGTGCGAGCCGTGTAGGCCTTGCGACGAGCGAGCTCGATGTTGTGCGGATTTGCGTTATCGCCCTGGAGGAACACGCGTAGCCGGCCCGCGCGATCGACGACGGCAACCGATGCGCCGAGGCCGCATTCGGCAATCGCCGTTTCCGCAATCGTCAGGGCCATGCGGAGCGAAACGTCGCGCTGCATCAGAACTTGCGCGCCCGGGGCACTCGGAACGGAAAGAATCGCTGCTGCTGCGACGCCGGCCAGTCGGAACAACATGAGGAGCCTCTCTTAGGTTGCGACAATTCGAGCTTGCCGTCATGGGGCAAGCCAATGAGTGTCGCGGTCAACGGCCGATTATGCCACGAGACGAGAGGAACGATCTTGGCCCCATGACGGAGAAGAATTCGTCAACCTCACCTAACGGGTGGGCTATGCTTTCCGATTACGGGTCATTCTCTGGGAGGATAGGATGGTGAAGAGATCTCACGTCGTCGCGGCATCCTTGCTCGGGGCCGTCGCCGTCGCATCTGTGAGTCCAGGAATTCGGACGGCGCTCGCTCAGACCGGAGCGTTCGTCCCGGTAACCCAGGCGATGCAGGCCAAGCCCGATCCCGCCGACTGGCTTCATATCAGTCGAACTTACAATCACCATCGTTTCAGTCCACTAACACTCATCAACAAACGCAACGTCTCACAACTGCGCATGGCATGGTCGCGCGGCCTGCCGCAGGGCACCCAGGAATCGACGCCGATCGTCTATCGCGGCGTCATGTATGTGATGGCTCCTGGCGCCAGCATCCAGGCCCTCAACGCCACCAACGGCGACTTGATCTGGGAGTACGAGCGCGCCTATCCACGCGGCGCGTCGGCCGCCGCGGCGCGCAGCAAGAGCCTTGGGATCTACGAGGACATGATCTATTTCGGCGCGCCAGACGGATTCCTACTGGCGCTCGATGCCCAGACCGGCAAGCTGCGCTGGGAAACGAAGGTTGACGACGGCCAAATCACCGCCGGCGGATTGCTGGTTGCCGATGGCAAGGTGATCTCGAACCGCACCTGCCTGCAAGGAAAGCGGGAATTTTGTTTCATCGCCGCTCACGACGCCAAGACAGGCAAAGAGGTCTGGAAATTCTATGTCACAGCCGCGCCTGGCGAGCCGGGGGGTGACACCTGGGGCAACCTGCCGGTCGACCAGCGGGCTGCCGGCCCTTGGGGCCTGCCCGGCTCGTACGATCCGGTCCGTAAAGTCGTCTATTGGGGCGTGGCCAATCCCAACCCATATACGCGGTTGAAGCGCCACGGCCGCTACGATGCCGTTTCGCTGACGTCGCCGTCAGAGCTGTATAGCAATTCGACCATTGCGCTCAACGTCGAGACCGGTAAGCTGGTCTGGTACTTCCAGGAGCTGCCGGGCGACGATTGGGACGCCGACCACAACCAGGAACGTGTTCTGGTTCACACCCGCGTGAGCCCGGACCCCCGATTCGTCAAATGGATCAATCCGGCGTTGACGACCGGGACCGAGCAGGACGTCGTCGTTACCGTCGCCGAAGGCGGTGGCATGTTTGCCGTCGCGCAAGAGACCGGTCAATTCTTGTGGGGCCGGCCGTTCCCCTTCGACGATCCGAACATCAATATGAACACGGTCGATGTGACGACCGGTCGGACGGGCGTCAATCCCGACAAGCTCTTCAAGAAGGACGGCGACAGCATCGTCGGGTGCTACCACAACACGCGAGGCCTGTGGCAAATCGCCTATCATCCCGGCAAGAACTCGCTCTATGTTCCATTCCACGACCAGTGCCTGACGATGCAAGCCGTCAATTCCACCCCGACCGGCTATGGGCGGCGCACCGGCGTCATGCGTCCGGGCTCCGACCCCAAGGCATACATGGGCATCGCCAAGATCGACGTCGCAACGGGCGAGATGCGAGTGATCTACTCGCAAGCGCAAGCGACCAACGGGTCGGCGCTGACGACTGCGGGCGACCTGGTTTTCTTCGGCGATCTCAACCGGCGTCTGCGCGCCCTTGATGCCGACGACGGCAAGGTTCTGTGGGAGGCCGTGGTCGGCGGCATGATCGTCAACAGCACCATCTCCTATGCCGTCAACGGCAAGCAATACATCATGGTGTACACCGGCGAGGGGCAGTCGGTCACGACCGGGCCGCTCCTGGTGACCGCCAACGCCATGCCGCCGGCCGTGCGCCGACACAGCGCGATCTACGTGTTTGCCTTGCCCTAAAGCGTCGACCTTCGCTCAGAACTTGAACCGCAGGCTGACTTGCCCGGTTCTCGAATTGCCCAACTGGGAGTCGGGGACGCCGACCTTCGCGTTGAGCCCACCGGGCCCGCTGCCGTTGAAAAGCTGATTGCCCGTCGTCGGACTGTCCCAGATGGATGCGCAACGATCACGATCGTCAGAAAGCATGCCAGACGCCTCATGCCGACCTCCCATCATTACGCTCCGTGGCGGCGAACGGTGAATCATACCCGAACACATGGATCGCCGGTCGAAGCCATGCGCAACGCGCAGAACGACTTCGGCATACAAGCGGGCCGATGCTATTGCGTCAGGCTGGAGATGACTTCGAAGATAATCGCGGCGCCGGCGGCCTGCATCCACAGCTCCCCGCGTTCGCGCAGGCTCAGGACGCCGAGACAGATGAAGCCGGCCGCGGCGGCGAGAAACCGCCAGTAGAGCTCATCGGCGCGCTCCTCGACGCCGATCGACGCGGCGCGGCGCCGCGTGCGGTCGACGATCTGGTTGGCGATGGTGCGATCGTCGCCCTTGCCCAGCTGGTAATACGCGCCTCCGCCCCGCGAGCCAATCCTGATGAGCGAATCGCGATCGAGTATCGCGCGTATGTGGGTTGGCGTGTCGCTGCCTTCCTCTGACGGCACATCGGGGATGTAGCCGCCCAGTAACGTGCCGACGCCGACGACCCACACCGGAAAATCCCGCGCATTAGCGAGGCGCAGCGACCGCTCGACGTCACCGCTCCAGGCCTGTCCGTCGGATACAAGGACGAACGCCTTTGCGTTCTTGGATTTGCCGTGCAGCTCCTCGTCCTTCTCGATCAGCCGCATGCCCCAATAGATCCCGCTCTCGATGTTAGTGTCCCACGTGTTGTTGTCTTCGAGCCGGAGCGGCGGCTGGTCTTTCAGATGGTCGAGGAAGAAAAACATCGTGTTCGGATCTTTGGTCAGCCGAATCTGCGGCGTCGCGAGCTTCGCGAACACCGCCATCGCGAGCCGGTCGTCTTCCCACGTCACCGATTCGGCGAGCGTCCGCAGAAACTGGACCGAGCGCTGCCAGCGACTGCCCTCGACGTCGGCCACGCGCATCGAGGCCGATCCGTCCTGCAGCACGATGAGATCGATTCCGGCCGTGCGCACGGCCGAAACCGCCGCACGGGGCCGCGAGAGCGCGACGACGACGAGCGAGGTCGCCGCGATGAGACACAACCAGAAGAGCAGGCCGCCGGCCAGCGGGATGCGTTCTCGAACCGGGACCGTGCGACTCCGCGCGTACAGCCGGCGATCGCGCCGGCGCCGGGCGAGCTGCCACACCCAGAGGACGAGGAGCCCGCCGGGCACGGCGAGCAGCCGCAGGAAACGCGCAGCGCCGAACTGAATCGACGCGAAGTCGATGCCTACTGGAAGCA
>QHWL01000017.1:14189-26876 GCA_003222555.1 Acidobacteriota bacterium
GGCTTCATCTCTTTTCGCTCGTCCGGCCGCAACGGCGTCACCACTTTGAACTGCCCCATGTCGGTGCCCTTGGGTGGCGCGCCGGGGCGGCCGTGGATCGTCGGGCCGGTCGGCAGCTCGCCCTCGACGGGCGGCGCGCTCGCCGCTGTCGCGGTCACCTCTTTCGCTTTCGCCACGCTGTTCTTCATCCGCACGGCGTATTCGTAGTTGTACGCCGCGTCCTCGTTGTCCGGGTTCGACTTCAACGCCTCGGCGTACTGCTTGATCGCGTCGTCCAGGCGGCGCGTCATCATCACTTTGTCGTGCTCGCGTTGGGCGGCGCGATATGTTGCGTTGGCGACGACGAACACGACCGCCGGATCGCGATCCGGCGCAACGTCGGCCGACTGCCAGTACTGCGCGACGGCGCGGCGCTCGCGCACGGCGGCAATCAGGCCGTCGAGCCACGGCACGCCCCGCGCCGGACGCATGGTATTCTCCAGGCTCGCGTACTGGGTCGCCGGCTCCTCGTAGCGAAGCGTGACGAGCGCTTCGTCGGCGCGCGCGGTGCGGCGCTCCCACGCGCTCGCGACCCACGACACGGAGCCGAGCGCGACGAACGAAAGGGCGACGACGATTTGGGAGACAACGGTCTTCATATCAACCTCATGGAAACCTTCGGAAATACGGGACTATCAACTGCAGCAGGAGCGCGAGGGTCCAGAATCCGACAGCGGCCATCGCGAAAGCCTGGAACCGCGGCTCTTGCACGGTGTAGCGCTTCACCTCGATGCGCCCAGCCGAGAGGCGATCGATGTCGTGAATCGCATTCAGGATGACGGTTTCGTTTGCCGCCCCATAGAATTTGCCGCCGGTCCGCTCGACCGCCGGCTTCCAGATGTCGTCGGGAATGATTCCACCGGCTTCGGCGCCGGCGACGGTGCGGATGAAGTACACCGGGATCTTGGTCTCGACGGCGCCCTCGAGAATCTCCGAGACCGTCCGGCCGTGCACCTTCACCTGCGTGTCCTGGCCGTCGCTGAAGATCACCAACACGTTGCCGGCGGCGTGGAGGAAATCGAACGCCTTGAACAGGTCGACGCTCTGCTCGATCGCCTGCGCGATGATCGTGCCCTGGTCGGGGAACTGGCCCCACTCGTTCACATCGCCGATGAGCGAGACGCTGAGCAGGACGTTCTCGTAATCGCTCGTGAACGGCGTGACGACGTAGGCTTCGTTGCCGAACTCGATGAGCGCGATCAGATCGTGGTATTTCCCGCGCATGCGCAAGCGCAGGAAGTATTCGGCCGCCGCGACGTTGGCGGAAAACGCGATCCCGCCACCTGTTCCCAGGCGCGTTGTCGAGAATGGCGCCATCATGCTCGATGAGGCGTCGATGAGAAGGCCGATCCGCCGGCCGGGGTACGACACTTCTTCGCGGCGGAGCGTCGTCACCGGATCGGCGAGCGCGACGGCGAAAAACGCGAGGCCGATCAGGAAAGGCACGAGCGGCGCGTGCCGGACGAACGCCAGCGGCGATCGCCGGACCCACGGCAGAATCCGCGGCAGCGCGACGCGGCTTCGGCCCGGCTGGCCGCCGAGGGCGAGTCGCACCACGATCAGCGTGAGCGACAGGCCGATGAGCAGAACGAGCGTCAGCCGGGCGGTGTTCTGATGCGGAAACTGGAGAGCGCCCAGGCGGACGTTCCGCCACTCGGTGAACGCGTCGCCGAGCCAGCCGAAGACGTCCGCTAGTCGGCCCACCGTCGGCTCCCTGTGAAGGATGTCAACGGCTTCAACCACCCGTACCCGGCGGCCAGCCTCCGCAGCAATTGTGTCGCGCTGTCCAGCGACTCATCGAGCGCCTCGCCGTCGATGTCGGCCGTGCGGTTGTACCGGTTCGCCGTGAACCGGCTGAGCGCGAGTTGCAGCTGCTCGATGTCCTCGCGCTGACGGGGGCTCGATCCGTTGGTTCCAGTCAGGGCGTTGGTCAGCGCTTCAGCGGTCACCGACGAGGAGACCAGCACGCGCGCGCGCCGCGCGCGGCCGCTGCGGAAGAGCAGCTGGCCGTCTTGCGCATCGGCGCCGCGGGCTGCCACCGTCTGGCTGACGCGCCGCGCGAGCGCGTACGCGCCGGCGATGCGCAGGGCCGCCGTCACACGCCCCGCCAGCGCCTCGGTCCAACCCGACGCCTCGCGCTCGCTGTGGACGGCCGACAGCTCGCGCGCCACGCCGCGCAGGATGCGGCGATCGGACACGAAATGGCGCCTCGCCGGATGCGCGCGCCCCGAGCGCCCGATCAGGCGCACCGCCGCGACGAGCGCGATGATGACGCCGATGGTGAACAGCACGAGGGCGGACACGGACAACAGGTCGGCGCGATAGGTTCGCGCGTCGATCTCATCGAAGGTGTTTTCGCCCGCGTCGCGAATGTCGGGCGCATCGTTCGGGACGAGCGCGAGCACGCGGACCGACTGCTTCGGCATCAGGTAGACGAGCGCACGCCCCTTCACCGCCTCGCCGTTCACGCGCGTCTGGATCTGGTACTTGATCTGCAGGTCCGGCAACGCGATGTCCTTGCCGAACGAATCGTCGGCGATGAGCCGCAGCGTGTAGCCGTACTGCAGGAAGCGCCGGTCGGCCGTGTGACGATCGGCCGGGTGTTTGCCACCGATGATCTCGAAGGGCGGCATCTGCATCGCGCTCGCGTCGAGGCCCGACTCGTCGGGGATGACGACGATCGCCCCGTTGTCGACGACGGCGCACGTCAGCACGACGTCGAAGGTCTGGCCCACCCGCACGGCGCTCGCGCTCGTCCGCCACCAGCAGGCGATCGGATCGGTTTCAACCGCCGCCACCGGGGCGGCCAGGCCAGCGGACGACAAGAAGAGGCCGATGAGGACTGGCAGTCGCATGGTTCGCTCTATCCTTTGCGCAGGCGGCGTTCGATGACGAACTCCATCAGCGCGATATCGCTCTTGGCCTCGTCGACGCCGAGGCGCAGCACGTCGAGATCCAGATCCTTCGCGGTGCGCTCCACCTCGTTCTGCCACTCGGCCGCACGGCGCGACAGCGCCCGTACCGCTCGCCGCGAGATCAGGCGGGAGCGTCCGGTCTCGACGTCGAACGCGTCGGTCCACCAGGCGGACACCGGCGGGAGCTCGAACGCGAACGCGCTGTCAATCAGCACGAGGAAGACGTCGTGCACCGAGTTCAACGAGGAGAGCTCCGCGAGCACGTGCCGTGGATCGTCGAACAGAAAGTCGGAGATCACCGGGAGGAGCGACGTCTTCCTGATGAATCCGCCGATGTTCTCGCTCAGGCTCCCGGTAGCTTTCAGGTTCTGCAGGTCGTGGCCGTGCTGATAGGCCTCGAGGCAATGGATCACCTGACTCTTGCCGATGGACGGCCGCACGCCGGCCACGTGGAACTCCGCGTCGAACGTGATGAGGCCGAAGCTGTCCTGGAAAAAGACCGCCGACATGCCAATGGTGGCAATCGCGCGCGCGATGGCGCTGGCGATGAGCGCGCCGTTGGCGCCGCAGCGCGTCGACAGCGACGTGTCAGCAACCGCCACGACGCCGGCCGTGCTCGGCTGCTCGAACTCGCGGACGATCATCGGGTTGAAGTTGGTGATGGTCGACTGTGCCCACTCGATCTGCGACAGCTTGTCGCCCGGCTGCCATTCGCGCAGTCCCACCAAATCGAATCCGACGCCGTGAAACGTGCTGCGGTGCTCGCCGATGGTGAACTCGCGCATCCGCCTCAGGATGAGGAGCTCGATCTCGGTGATATCGGAAAGGTTGACCAGTGACTGATCGTGCTCGCGCGTCCTCATGGAATCGGTATCCGCTCGATGATGTCCTGGATGACGAGTTCCGGCGTCAGCCCATGGCTCGCCGCGTGCGGCCCGAGCCAGATGCGATGGCCCAGGACGTACGGCGCGAGATCCTGAATGTCTTCCGGGTAGACCTCGGCGCGATGCCGGACGAGCAGCGCCCAGACTTTCGCGAGCCGGCCCCAGCAAATGATCGCGCGTGGCGAGGCGCCGAGCTCCACACTCTGCTCGACCAGCTCGGACGGCGAGTGGATGTGCCAGTCGGTGTCGGGGTTGAACGGACGCGAGGCCGCGACGAGGCGATGGATGTAGGTCGCGAGGCGATCATGCAGGAAGACCCGCTCGCTGATGACCGATCGGAGCTGGATGATTCGTTCCTTCGACATCAGGGCATTCAGCCTCACGCGTTTGAAGTCGAAGCCGACCAGCTTCACCTCTTCTTCAGCCGGCAAATAGCCGATCGTCACGATCATCGCGAACCGATCCGTCGCCGCTTCAGACAACGGGAACGTGCCCTGTCCCAGCTCCACCGGGTTCATCGTCGCGATCGCGAAGCTGAATGCCGGCAGCTCGTGCGTGGTCTTGCCGACGGTGACGGTCCGATCCTGGAGCCCTTCGAGAAACGCGCTCTGCGACTTGAGCGGGATGCGGTTGATCTCGTCGAGCAGGATCACTTCGGCCGATGCCAGCGGACCGAACTCGGTGACGAGCTCCCCGGTCGCGGGGTTGATCATCTGGAAGCCGACGACCTCGGTCGGCTGAAGATCGGCGCGTCCCTGGATGCGCGCGAACTTGGCGTTGCTGATGGCGGCGAGGATGACGCCGAAAAACGTCTTGCCGACACCGGGAACGCCGCGGAGCAGCAGATTGCCGGCATTCACCTGGCGCTTCTCGTTCTTGTCGTAGGTCGTCGGAATCTCCGACAGCAGCACGACGTTGGCGAGCGCCTTGGCGGTGGCGTAGCCGACCAGCGCCTTGCCGCCTTCGGCGAGCAGCGCTTCGTGAAAGTCGATCGCTTCCTGGAGTTCAGCGTTCAACGTTGATGTGGAGCTCGGCGCCATAGAGCATCGTCCCAGTCGTCATCCCATGCCGCCTCGCGAAGACACCAAGGATCTTCGTGTCCTTCGTGACAACCACGCCCCTGGTGGCGGCTCCAATTGTATGGCCGGACCGCGCCAATGTGTGATTTGCTTGACTTTCGGCGGAAAGAAGCGCAGATAGATCACTTACCCGTTCATCTTCCAAACAAGGGGTCTGCCATGACAAGACTGACAGGACTGACAAGACTGGCTCGATTGATTTCAGCGGCAGGGGTGATGGGGTGCCTGGCGGCAGGGACGGCATGGGCACAAGCGTTCCCGCCCAATGACGCGGGCGTGACCATGGGACACTGGCATCTCAACACGCGCGACGTCGACGCCAACAAGAAGATTTTCGTCGCCATGGGCGGCACTTCGATGAAGGCGGGCAATTTCGAAGTCGTGCGGTTTCCCGGGGTGATCGTCTATTTGCATCAGGCCGCGGGGGCCCCGCCACCCACTGGCGGCACGGTGGGAACCGTCGTGAATCATGTGGGGTTTATCGTCCAGAACACCCAAGAGTCGGTTGCCAAGTGGAAGGCCGCGGGCGTGCCGGTCCAGCCCGGTGCCGCCGGCCGGACCGATCAAGCGTTTGTCGTGACGCCGGACGAACTCAGAATCGAGATTCTGGAAGACAAGAACCAAAAGGTCCCGATCCAGCATCACCACATCCATTTCTGGGTGCCGGACTCCTCGATACCGCAGATCCAGGCCTGGTACAGCAAGACATTCGGCGCCAAGCCTGGGATGCGCGGACAAAACCAGGCGGCCGACATACCGGGAGTGAATCTGACATTCTCCAAAGCCGATATGCCGACGGTCACCACTAAAGGGCGGGTGCTCGACCACATCGGCTTCGACGTCAAGAACCTGGAAGCCTTCTGCAAAAAACTCGAGACGGCCGGCATCAAGCTGGATCGGCCCTACACGAAAAATCCACAAACCGGAGGCGCGCTGGCGTTCATCTACGATCCGTGGGGCACCTACATCGAGTTGAACGAACGGCCCAATCCACTCTAAGGTAAGCTATTTGGCTTGCACCGCATACTGATAGTCTTCTGGGTTCTGGCTCTCACTCTGCCGATCGCCGCCCAGGAGCCGGCTGTCCCGCTCAGAGGCGACGCCGGCCCTGAAATCGACTACGTCACCGCACGGCAGACGCGCCGGCTCGAGGCGGTTCGCGCGGCCGGCGACATCACTCTCGATGGCATTCTCGAAGAGCCCGCCTGGACTCAGGCGCCAATCGCCAGCCATTTCATCCAGAACGATCCTCACGAGGGCCAGCCGGCCACCTACGATACCGAAGTGCGAGTGCTGTACGACGATCGCGCGCTCTACTTCGGCGTGTTTGCCCGAGACAACGAGCCGAACCGGATCATCGTCAGCGATCTGAAGAAGGACTTCGACATCACCAGCAGTGACGGTTTCCGCATCATCCTCGACACGTTTCGGGACGAGCGCAACGGCTACCAATTCGCCACCAATCCTGCCGGCGCGAAATGGGACGCGCAGATGACGAACGAGGGACGCGAGAACAACGTGAACTGGGACGGCATCTGGGAGGTGGCGACGCGAATCGTGGCGACCGGATGGTACGCCGAGATCAGGATCCCGTTCCGCACGCTTCGTTTCAACGCCGGGGACGGGGAAGTCTGGGGCGTTAATTTCGAGCGAAAGATCCGGCGGCTGTACGAGGACAGCTATTGGGCGCCAATCCCCGCATCTATGACATCCAGCGCGTCTCGCTGGCCGGTACGCTGGAGGGCATGCGTGGGCTGCGGCCCGGCAAAGATCTTCGCGTCAAGCCTTATACCTTGAGCAGCTCCAACACCGTTCCGGGGCGGACCGTCGGCGATTTCAATGCGGGGTTGGACGTCAAGTACGGCGTGACGAGCAGCCTGACGGCGGATTTCACGCTCAACACCGATTTTTCGCAGGTGGAAGCCGACGAGAGGCAGATCAATCTCTCGCGTTTCAGCTTGTTCTTCCCTGAAAAGCGTGATTTCTTCCTCGAGAACTCGGGCATCTTCGGGTTCGGCGGCGGCGGCGGCTTCAGCAGTGGCGGACCGGCAGCCGGACGGCAGAATGGCTCGCAGGACACGCGGCTGTTTTTCAGCCGGCGCGTCGGACTGTCCGACAACGGCGACGCCATTCCGATCCTTGGCGGCGCTCGGTTGACCGGACGTCAGGGCCGCTATTCAGTCGGCGCGCTGAACATTCAACAGCGCGAGCAGGGGTCCGTGCCGGCCACGAATTTCACGGCGCTCCGGATTCGCCGCGATTTCCTGGCGAACTCGGATATCGGCGCGGTGCTGCTCAACAAGGACGAAGACGGCCCGCGCTTCAACCGCGTGGCCGGCGTCGACGCGAACTTCCGCTTCGGGTACTACCTCACCCTCAACGGCTACGTCGCGAAGACGTTTTCGCCGCAGTCAGCGGTTCCCGGAATGGGACAGGATTTCGCGACCCGCGCGAGCGCCAACTATCAGGATCGGAAGTGGCAGTTCCGCGGGCGGTACGACACCATCGGTCGGCGCTTCAACGACGAAATGGGCTTCGTGCCGCGCCTGGGCGTCACCAATACGTTCGCGTACATGGCGCGGGCGTTCCGTCCGCAATTTCTCTCGAGGCTGGGGGTCCGCGAGACGCGTCCCCACTGGCAGGTCGACAACTTCACCCGTCAGAACGGCGGAGGACTCGAGTCGAGGTATCAGGATTTCCACTGGCCGTTCTCGTTCAACGACGGCGCGTTCATGGAGTTCGGGGTGAACCCCAACGTCGAGGAGGTCCGGCTGCCGTTCACCATCAACAGCGCGCGCGGTGTGCAGGTGAAACCGGGCCGCTATCAGTTCAATGAGTACTTCATCTTGTGGAATACGAACGCCTCGGCGCGGGTGTCGACGATCCTCCGATACTCGTCCGGCGAGTTCTACGATGGGTACCGTCGCGGGTACACGGTGGGTCCCGCGATACGTTTGAACGAGAACCTCAACGCCGCGGTGACCGTGCAGATCAACAAGATCGACGTGTCAACCGGTTCGTTCGTGTCGACTCTGGTGACCGGACGGGCGAATTACAACTTCAACACGAAGATGTTCCTCAATGCGCTGGTGCAATACAACTCCGACTCGCAGCAGTGGAGCTCGAACCTCCGGTTCAACATCATCCACCGGCCGTTGAGCGATTTCTTTCTGGTGTACAACGAGCGCCGCGACGAGCGGGCTGGCGACCTGCTCAACAGGGCGCTCGTCGCCAAATTCACATATCTGGTCGCGTTCTAAGACCACCATGTCAGATCGTTCCGAGATGCGCCGTTCGTGGGAGCCGCAGGTTTCTGGCCGAATCCTGCGGATCTGACTCAGGGTCGTACGAGAATCTACGCGTCAGTGCAGCATCGCCGGCCATTCCTCGATCTTGACTCGCGCCACCAGCGCCGCCCCACCTTTGCCGTCTGAACCAAAGACGAACGCCTCTCCATCGGCCAGGCCGGCGGTCAACTGCGGAAACGCGCCGGCCATATTGGGCAGATGGGTCACGAGGATCGTGTTGGTCCCGTTTGGAAATTGCGTCACCTTCATCCGCAGCCACGCGGCCTGGGATTGGGCGACGCTCTGCATGCCTTGACCGCCATCGCCGAGCTCGACTTGTGGTCTGGCGTTGGCAAGCTGAGCCAGCCGAATGGTTTCCATCGCGCGATACGTCGGGCTGGTGAACACGTCACCGACGGGAATCTTCAAATCGCGCAGCGCTTTGCCCATGGCTATTGCGGTGGTGCGACCGTTTTGGTCCAACTGCCGTTCCTGATTGATGTTGTCGGCATTGGCGGTTTGCTTGTCTGGCACCTCACGCGGCGAGCTCGTATGCCGCAGGACGATGACATAGCCACCGCGGCGCAAGGCGTTGACCAGCCCATCGCCGGACAAGGTCTGCGCGCGCGCAGTCCCGGCCACCGGCATGACCCCCACGAGGGGTGACAGCAATGAGAGCGCGGACATCAACCATACGTAACGTTTCATGAGATCCCCCAATCGCACGTCGACCAAGGCGCATCACTCGCGCTCGGCCGGATTTTATTTGCGGACCGGCGCAAAGATCTGATTCGGAAACGGGTTCGTCGTCGGCCGCTGCACCAGGTTGAAGCCGAAGTTGGTGGCCTGGTGGCAATCGTTGCAGCCCTTCGTGAGCGTGTCGTACGCGTGCTCGAAGCCCTTGGGATCCTTCTTGTCCACGGCGGCCCGCACGTCGGCCAGCGGCGCGGTCACCATCCGTGGGATGGCGTCTTTGGGCGCGACGGGTGAGTCCTCATGCGTCGGATGGAACTTGACGACATCGTCGAAACCTTCCCCGAGCTCCTTGACTTCGTACGCGGCCAAGTCCCAGTTGCCCGCTTCGCCGGCGAGCCACAGCTTGGTGTGGCGCATCTGCTGCAGGGTCATGATTTCGCCGAGTCCCGGCGTGTACGCCTCGGCGGGCGCGCTTGAAGGCGTCGCGGCCGGGGTGGGAGGCTGACGACACGCCGAACCCAAGAGTGCGAGCAGGGCCGCGGTGATGAGAAACGGAATCCCGTGAGCGCACTGACCCCCGTCACGTGACGTCATATCAGAACCTCCTGTCGTGGGCCGTCCTCGGAGCGCTTAGGTTCGTTCGAACAATCGACGAACGAATATTAGGCCAAAATCGGCTGGCGGCAAATCGTAGCGTTTCGTCGTAGGCCGGTTGCAGCGAACGTCAGTAGAATCGTCCCCCGCGCGGGGTTGGCGTTGCTACGCGGCGGCGGCGGGAGACAACGACGTCCCGAAGCATGAATGCGCCGCAATGAGAGGAATCATTCCATGCAGACAAGCCGTTTTCTCGTCACCGGAGGCAGCCAGGGGATCGGCGCGGCCATCGTCGCGCTGGCGCGCACGGCGGGCCACGAGGTCGTGTTCACCGGGCGAAACGAGCAATTAATCGAGAAGGTCGCCCAGGAGACCGGAGCGCACGGACTTCGTGCCGACGTGTCGGTGGGAGACGACAATGCCAGGGCCGTCGACGCGTGCCGGGAACGCATGGGCGGGATCGACGTCCTCATCAACAACGCCGGGTACGCTTACAGAGCGGAAATTGGAAACCTCGACGTCGACGCGATGAGGAGGATGTTCGATACCAACGTCTTCGGCCTGGTGGACATCACGAATCGTGTCGTGCCGCTCATGAAGTCGCAGGGGCTCGGCGACATCGTGAACATTGCGTCGACGTCCGGCATGAAGGGTGCCGCGACCGGCACGCCCTATGGGGCCAGCAAGTGGGCGGTACGAGGCATCAGCCAGTGCTGGCAAGCGGAGTTGAGACCGCACGGGATCCGTGTCACGTGCGTTTGCCCGTCGGAAGTCCAGACCAATTTTGGAGGCAACGTCGGTCGCAACAATCCCAACAAGCTGTACGCCGAGGACATCGGCGAGACGATCATGGCGGCGCTCACCATGCCTCGCCGTGCGCTGTGGCCGGAGCTGGCGGTGTTTGCCAACAACCCGTGGAAGGAAGACTGATGACTTCCACTACTTCCAGCCACCCGATTTACGCGTGAACCGCGCCGGCAACGGGGGCTTGCTGTCAGGGGCAGGTTCGGGCTCTCCCGACGCGACGTTGATCTCTCGCTCGAGATCTTCTTCGTTGGGCAGGCCAGCGAGCTGATCGACGAACATCAGGGAGTGTTGCGACGGGATCTCGAATTTCTTGCCGCAGGTCTTGCAGGTGACCTCGTCGTCGAGGCGGAGCAGGTAGTCGCGCAGCTTTGCGAACTTGGCTCGGTCGCCATCGTCGGCCCCGGCCGGCAGCCTGTCCTTCTTCGAGCGCCGCACCCACCGAATGCTGTATTCGCCGGTCCGCCGGCACTTGGGGCACTGATACCGTCCGGGCCGGGTTTCCGGTTTCTCCGTGAAAAGGGTGCGTTCGTCGAGAGCCATTCCCCCATGGTAGCAACGAACGGCGTCGCGAGGGCCTCCCATGTGTCGGCGGTTGACTCGCGCCGCCTGGAGGGCCTATTTTCAACGGCACGCATGCCGATTTCATTCATCCGTCACCCGGGCCTCCCCGGTCCCTTCGGAGCCCTTATGGATGAGTACGCGCGCGCCGCCGAGGATTTCTGCCGCGTGGTGGAGGGCTTCGACCCTGGACGATTCGTGGCGGAACGCGCGTCGAGCAATCCGAGCACGATATCTCCGCACGCGATTTGCGTGCACGTGTGCGGTGCCGCGCACCGGTATGCGCACTACATCCGGAAGGCGCGGGGCGTGGACTTCGTCGAGCAGTACGAGCTGGATCCTTCGCGACTTGGCTCGCCTCAAGACGTGCGTGGGCTGCTCGCGGAGGCGATCATCTTTACGGAAACGGCGGTCGAGCCTCTGCTACGTGCGACAGGAGAAGAAATCCAGGGGCTCGCGTTCACGGTGCGCTGGGGTCCGCGATACGACCCGGAGATGCTCCTGGAGCATGCCGTCTGCCACGTGTTGAGACACCGGCGACAGCTCGAACGCTGGTCGTGATGCGATTACGTGGCCTTCTCAGCGTTCTGCCTTTCTTCGTGGTGCCGTGGGCGATTTGTCTGGTAGACGGTTTGGTCTATCATTCGTGACGAGAGGAACACATCATGAATCGCCTGTTGATCGTTTGCGCCGCCGCCCTCGCCCTCGCCGGCATTGCCGCCGCTCAGGCCCCCAATGCGCAACGCCCCGACCCCCGCAGCGTCCGCCTGCGCGGCAACCGGTTCAAGCCGCTCAACTACGATGAAATGACGCCGCCACAAAAGACCATGCTCGAGCATCTTTTGTCGGGCCCGCGCGGCGGCGCCAACGGTCCATTCAATGTCCTGCTCCGCAGCCCGGAGATGGGCGATCTGGCGCAGCAGTTCGGCGCGTCGACGCGCTTCAAGACCTCCATTCCGGCCAAGCTGAACGAGCTGGCCATCATCATCACCGCCCGCTACTGGACCTCGCAATATGAATGGCAGGCGCACCATCGCGCGGCGCTTCAGGCCGGACTGAGCCCGGCGATCGCGGACGCGATCGCGCAAGGCAGTCGTCCCGCGGGGATGCAGAAAGACGAAGAAGCCGTCTACAATTTCTGTTCTGAGTTACTGAATACCAAGCAGGTGAGCGACGCCACGTTTAACGCCGCCAAGGATGCTTTCGGTGAGCGAGGGGTGGTGGATCTGATCGGCGTGNNNGTTCCGGAAGGTACTCAGCCGGAGCTGAAGCCGCTCAAGTAGGAACAGCGTTCTCACCGACCTGGGTGGGAACGTAGCGCTCGTACTCACTGACGCTGAACATCGATCTCGAAACCAATGGGCAGCGGCGCTGGGCACGAGGCGCCGACGACCCCGCTCGCACTCGTCCAAGCCGATTCGCCGATATTGCCCAGAAACTCGGCTATAATTCCTCTCGCCTTCTCGCAGGGGGCTACGAGCACGGAGCGGAGGATAAAACATGCGCCGGATTTCAGTCATTACGGCGGCGTCGATCCTGTTTCTGTCAGGGCCTTCGTTCGCGCAAGAGTGGATCCAGTATGCCAGTCGGACAGATTTCTTCGGCGTCAATTTCCCGGCCGAGCCTAAAGTGCGGGACATCACCTACTCCACCGAATATGGCATCACCTTGCCGGGACGCGTCTACAGCGTCGAAAATGGCCCGAACCGCTACTCCGTTACTGTGGTCGATTACAAGGACACCGAAAAAATACACACGGCGCGAGCCGAGCAGTGCCGGAAGAACGGGGGAGAGGGCGACACCTGTCAAAACGACTGGCGGCCTGATG
>QHWL01000017.1:26916-27541 GCA_003222555.1 Acidobacteriota bacterium
ATTTCGCGTGGTATGTCGCGGACCTGATCGAAGGACAACGGCTGCAACTGACCAACGCCGATGGATCTCGTACCTTCGCCGCGATCCACAGGCATGGCACCCGTCTTTATATCTTTGAGGCAACCGTGCCTTCGCGTGCGCCTGCGCCGGGGCTGTTTCAGCAATCGGTCCAATTCCTCGATGAAGAGGGGAAGCCGGTTCGCTATCGAACGTACTACACCACCGGATATGGGGAGGGCTGGAAATTCCCGGCCCCGTCACCCCCGCGCGCCAGATGACCGTCGGCCGCGCGAGGCGAGAACGAGGCTCCGCCAATCGTTTTTTTGTGTAAGGAGGGGGACCATGCTGGTCAGATCGTTGAGGCTTGCGGCCATATGTGCGGTTTTTTCAGTCTTGCCGGCTTGGGCGCATCATTCCCACGGCAACT
This sequence comes from Acidobacteriota bacterium, assembly GCA_003222555.1. GTDB lineage: Bacteria > Acidobacteriota > Vicinamibacteria > Vicinamibacterales > CAVVIG01 > JAHFUJ01. The sequence goes on from QHWL01000017.1 coordinate 27,344, forward strand.
ACGACGTCACGACGTGGACGACCATGGAGGGGACGGTCAGGGAAGTGCACTTGCTGGTCCCGCATTCCTGGATCTACCTCGAAGTCAAAGACTCTAAAGGCGAGCTGACCACGTGGGCTCTCGAAGCAACTGGCCCCGGAGGACTCCAGCGCGTCGGCATCAAGCGCGAGGACGTCAAACCGGGCGATGCCGTCAAAG
>QHWL01000017.1:27555-28631 GCA_003222555.1 Acidobacteriota bacterium
TGTCTGCTGGGGTTTGTGACGCCCACGCATGGCGATCTGGCGCGTGGCCACGGGGTCGAGAAGGACTGGGACGGTGGAGGAGGCGCGGGCGGACCTGCAGTGGTCCCCGTCGATCGTCCAAGGTGATGAGACTCCTGGGTCGAGAGCCTTTCTGGGTGTAGAGTAGGACCACTTTCAACAGCCGTTCTTACGAAGGAGGCACAGACATGCGCCCAATGCTGATCGCGCTCGTGTTCCTGTTTCCCTTATGGCAGTCGGACATCGTCTCCGCCCAGGGTAACGCCGCGGGCGGCGAGAAACTCTGGGCTGGCGCCGACTCCCGTTGCAAGGATTGCCACGGCGTCAAGGGTGAGGGTGCCTACGGGCCCGATCTGGCAGGACGCCAGTTGACCCTCGCGCAGTTCAGGCGCGCGGTCCGGCAGCCCTGGGGTGTCATGCCTGCCTTCCCTGAAAACCAGCACAGCGATCAGGAGCTGGCCGATCTTTTCGCTTACCTCCAGGGTTTGCCGAAAGTCGGTGAGCCTGGCCCGTGGAAAACGCCGCTTCCGGCGAACGCGCCCAAAGGTCAGGCGCTGATGACCGCCACCTTTGGCTGTGCGCAGTGCCACGGCCCGGTCCTGCAGGGCCCGCGCACGAACGCGGGGGCAATTTCGGCCGATTTCGAGTGGTTCAAGAGGATGACGTACGAACACACAACTGTGATGCCAGAACATCGCAAGCTGCTCGGAGACGCCGCAGGCCGTGTTCGGATGGGTAACTTCTCGAAGGCGCGAGTACCGGAAACCGACCTCGAGGAAATCTGGAAATACTTGAGGGACGATCTCAAATTCCGGGTGCCACTCACTTCGCGACTCACTCCGGGAACGCCCGCCGGCACGTATAACCTCGTCGTCCAGAACGGAGGGCTGGCCGGAAAGGGGCTGACCGCGGAGGACATCACTATCTTGCTGGCGCTGACGCCGGGCACGAAAGTGGCGAATGCAACCGGCGCCGGATATAAAGGTGTGCGCAATGACGCGGAACTGAAGGCGGACGTCGCCGTCTGGCAGGTGCCGCGGCTGGGGCCGAAGCAGAAC
>QHWL01000441.1 GCA_003222555.1 Acidobacteriota bacterium
GGTCTGCCGCCGTGCGCCGACAGCTGGACGACCTGATCACCACCAGCCCCTCCGACGTCCTGCGCCCCCATGCCATTGAACCCAATGGATGCCGACGCGCTAACCCCGGGAATCAGCACCGCCAGTTCCGTCGGCAGCCGCCCGGTCGGAACTGCATCGATCACGGCGTGATCCACAACTTTCTGAACTCCAGTACTTTGGATATCGACGATCGGGGTCTCGCTCGTGACCGTGACCGTCTCTTGCACCGTCCCAACCCGTAGCTCCGCGTTCACAGCAGCGGTAAACGACCCGGTCAGCTCCACCCCGCCCCGCTTGACGATGCTGAACCCGGTCAGCGTAAACGTTACTTCGTAGGTGCCTGGGCGCAGGTCGACGATCTTGTACTGACCGGTTCCGTCGGTCACAACCGAACGGGTCCTCTCGATCAGGGCAGGGCTTGCCGCTTCCACGGTTACGCCAGGCAACACGGCACCCGAGGTGTCCTTGACCACGCCGGCAATGGACGCCTGAGCGTACGCTGCGCTCGGGACGGCAACGACCCACACAAGTACAGCCAACACCTTGGCGAATCTGGACATGACTGATCTCCCTTTAACTCATGACTGGCTTCCCTGCGACAGCGGTATTGCCGATACCTTTCCACGATCACACGAACGCTTGCTTCAGGACCGTTCGGGGGGCAATCGGGCCTTCCGGCTTTCGATCGTCGCCTAGACTTGACGCTGTCGGCATCGACGCGGTGACAGCGTTCGATGGTTTCGGAGTTGAATGCCTCCTTATAGTGAAGAGGCTCACTTGTGTCAAGTGCAATATCTGCCGACAATATCTGCCGACTCTGGACCCTCTGTGAACGCGAAGCCTTCCTGCACAAGTTCGACGACCGCGTCGGGCGAACTACTCCGGCGATACCAGCCGCGCGCTGCAAACCCTGCGGCGCAGACGGCGCGAGCGTCACAACCAGTACGATAAGTACGAGGCTTTTCTCAGTCGCGACACTGGAACTAGAATAGAATCTTCACCAAATGTATGAAGAAGTCGTTTAGCGCCAGCCTGATGGTCCGTGCGGCCGTCCTCGGCTCGGTGTTGTTCGCGCCTATTGCATCCATCCAGGTCCCTGCCCAGCAGCGAGCCGTCCCGCGCACGTCGTGGGACGGGAAACCGGACCTGACCGGGGTGTGGCAGGGCGCCAAACTGAACGCCCGGGCCTATGGTCTTGCCGAGCTCGAGCGTTTGTACCAGCCCTCGGCGAAGGAAAAGATGAAGGTCTTGACAGAGAAGGACGACCCGATAAACCGATGCGTGGTCTACGGGTATCCGCGCAGGATGGCGACCTCGTTTCCAATCCAAATCGTTCAGGCGGTCGGAGCGATGGTCCTATTTGACAACCGTCCCCATATCTATCGTTATATCCCAACAGATGGAAGGAGCCATACCGAAGACCTCTTCCCTTCGTACCAGGGCGATTCGGTGGGCCGCTGGGAGGGCGATACGCTGGTCGTCGACATCACGACGTTGAACGGCCGGGTCTGGCTTGCCGGAGCCCAAGATCATCCCACACCGACCAGCGTCGGAGGCTGGATTACGTCCGATGCGTCACACCTGGTGGAACGCTGGCGCCTGCTGGACGCGAATACGCTCGAATATCAAGCGACCGTCGAGGATCCCAAGGTGCTGACCGGACCCTGGACGACGCCGAAGATCGTCCTCAAGCGGGCGCCCATTCGCAAGCTCGAACCCGAAGGGCATTGTATTCCTGAAGGCATCGATTATCAGGCCCCCGCATTGAAGTAGGACGCGCGGCGTCAGGGAAGCAAGGAGTTTGAGAATGACGCAAAAAGGTTTCTGTGTTCTCGTATCGAGTCTGGGCTTGCTCGTGGCGACGAGACCCATGACGGCGCATCATTCGTTTGCGGCGACCTTCGATCGTGACAAGCCGGTCACGGTGAAGGCCGTGATCACCGAAGTCCATTGGGAAAACCCGCACACGTTGATGTACGTCGACGTGAAGGACGAGAGTGGCAACATCACGAAGTGGACTTTTGAAAGTTATCCGCCGAGCGTGCTGTACCGGAAGGGGTTGAGGCAGAATCGTCTCAAACCTGGGGCCGAAGTCACCCTGACGGGCTTTGCGGCCAAGAGCGTCGCGAACTGGGCCGAAGTGAGCATTGTCGCGTTTCCGGATGGTGAATCGTTTTGCGTGCCAGCCTCTGGCAGTACTTCGGTATGTGATGCCAACGAGCGGTAAGCGAGCGAACTTGTGAACAAATCACGTTCAGCGCCGAGACCGTGATGGAGAAGTCACTTAGCGCCGCCGTGGTGGTGGTCGGTGCGGCCCTGGGGCTCGCGTTCGTCACTCGCTCGGCGTCGGTCCCGGCTGCCGCCCACCAAAGAGGCGGAGGTCAGGCCACCGTGACGCCTTCCTCCGCCAAGCCGGTGCCGCGCACGCCGTGGGACGGCAAACCGGACCTGACGGGAACGTGGGGAGGGCCTCTCCCTGCCACGGGAACCCCCACTTCAGAGGAACGAGCCTCCAGTGTCACGGCGCTTGCCCGTGTTTACCAGCCCTGGGCGTTGGAGAAGTCGAACGCATTGGCATATTTGGAGGATCCGAGGCTCCATTGCGGGCCATGGGGGTTTCCACGCTACATCGATGGCGCCTCGCTCGCTGTACCTAGAAATGCGTTTTATTTTCTGCTTCAAATTGTTCAGGCGCCAAAGGAAACGGATGTGCTCGTCGAGTACACCTATGCTGGGTACCGCGCGATCCCCACGGACGGAAGCACACACCCCAAGACAATCGTCCCTTCGTACTTTGGGGACTCGGTGGGCCACTGGGAAGGAGATACGCTGGTCGTCGACGTCAAGGGATTCAATGGCAAAATCTGGCTGGCGAGTGGAAAGCTCGGAACTAGGCCGCCAGGCGACTTGGGCGGAGGAACGATTACGTCCGACGCCTTGCACGAGGTGGAACGCTGGCGCCTGGTCGACGGAGACACGCTCGAATATCAAGCGACCATCGAGGATCCCAAGGTACTGACCGGGTCGTGGACGACGCCCAGATACCGCCTCAGGCGCGCGCCTCCTGGCGCGGTCGTCCATGAAGCGGTGTGCCTCGATCCCGAGGACCTTGGCGTGATGAAAGCGGCGACCAAGGAGCAGAAGTAGACCGCAGGGACTTGGCGATGACATCAGAGCGTAACGAAGACAA
>QHWL01000442.1:0-3063 GCA_003222555.1 Acidobacteriota bacterium
CTGTTCGCGCGGCCGAACCTGGCTGCCAGGTGATCCTCATGACCGGCCACGCGACGGTCGACACGGCGATCGAAGCCGTCAAGGCCGGAGCGCTCGACTACATCGCCAAGCCCTTCGACTTGACTCGGCTCCGCGAGCTGCTGATCACGGTTCGCGAAGGGATCCGTCGGCGCGAGCGCCTGCTGCAAGGCGACGCCGATGTGGCGACCAGGTTCGAGTTCCATGGCATGGTCGGGCGAAGTCCGGCGATGCAGGAGCTGTTCGATCTCATCCGCCGCCTCGCACCCCACGTGCGCACCGTGCTCGTCAGCGGCGAGACCGGAACTGGCAAAGAGCTCGTCGCGAGGGCGCTCCATGCGCTCGGTCCGCGCCGCGATCGGCAGTTCATCACGGTGAACTGCTCGGCCTTCGTTGAAACGCTCTTTGAGAGCGAGTTATTCGGTCATGTGCGCGGCGCGTTCACAGGAGCAACCGAGACCAAGGTCGGCCTCTTCGAGCATGCGACGGGTGGCACGCTGCTCCTCGACGAAGCCGGCGAGCTGCCGTTGGCGCTGCAGGCAAAGCTCCTGCGGGCGGTGGAACACGGGGAAGTGCAACGCGTGGGGTCGCTCGAAAACCGGAAAACGAATGTCCATGTGATCGCCGCCACGAATCGAAACCTCCGAGCCGAGTCGATGGCGGGCCGGTTTCGCGCGGATTTGTTCTACCGTCTCAGCATCATCGAAATCCATCTCCTCCCGCTTCGGGAGCACCGCGAGGACATCCCCTATCTCACTGCCAGGTTCGTGCAGGAGTGTGCTGCGCGACTGAAGCGATCGATCGGAGGCGTGACACCCGCCGCCGAGCGTCTGCTGCAGCAGGCGTTGTGGCCCGGGAACGTACGTGAGCTCAAAAATGTCATCGAACGAGCGTGCATCCTCAGCGTCAGCAACATTCTCAGCGAGCGCGAGTTCGCGACGGCGATGTCGACGCCGCAGCCTGTCGCCATCGCCAACCGCGCGCAACCTGCGATCTCGGGCGAGACGCGACCGGACCCGAATCTCATGGCCACCGCTCAGCGAGACCAGATTGAACGGGTGCTGAGGCAGGTCGGCGGCAACAAGGCGGCCGCCGCAAAGCTGTTGGGGATGAACCGTCGGTCTCTGTATCGATGGCTCGATCGGCTGGATCTTCGGCCGTGACCATGTAATGCAATCGCACTACGTTTATGACTTATAAACATCTTCTAATGATTATATTGGCATGACACTAAAGCACACGGGCCGTGCGGTGGTGACACACGCCGCGCAGAGTCGCGGTGACCACAAAGACCGCAAGGCATTGAGTCATATGAGTTTGCTGAGTTCGGTAGACTGGCACCGTCTTCGCTCCGTCATCTGGGCAGCCGGCGCAATCAAGCGCGCAGAGACCCTTGAGACGAGGGACCGCTGGTGATCGTCTCCGCGAAGGTCGAAAAGGATTGAAGGACGTCATGTTGAACTTGCACCCGGAGCCACCGAAATCAGTCGTGATGGTCGTCGACGACGAAGAATCTGTCCGGAAGCTGGCGTGCCGATTCCTGGAGCTGGCCGGCTTTCGTGTGATCGAGGCGCGGGACGGGGCGGAGGCGCTCGCTCTCATCGACGACGCGACGCCAGTCGATCTCCTCTGCGCAGATATGAACATGCCCGTTCTGCCCGGCGACGAAATGGCGCGCCAGCTCAGACTGAGGCAACCCGACTTGAAGGTGCTGTACGTGAGCGGCTTCGTCGATTCACTCTTTGAGAAGCGTCACACGCTTTGGCAGGGCGAGGCGTTTTTGGAAAAGCCGTTTACATCGAAGGGCCTGTTGGAGGCCGTGTCGCTGTTGCTCCATGGACGAACTGCCCTATCGGTCTCAGGAGCAGAAGCGTGCGTCTAGCCGCTCGAGCTCCGACGCGGAGGTCTTCAGGCGGCTGAAAGTGATGAGGAACGGAACGGGAATATCCATGACAAGAACGGCTCGCGTCGTGCTCCTTACGCTGCTGACGAGCACCCCGCGCAGCGCGCTGGCCCAGACCAGGCCCGCGCCCGACCTCGCGTCCGCGACGATCGAGGAACTGATGAAGATCGTCGTCACCACCGCGTCGCGCGGACCCGAGGGGATCGGCTCGGCACCGGCGCGGGTTCAGGTCGTGACGGCCGCGCAAATCGAGCGGCGCGGCTATCGATCGGTCGCCGACATGCTGAAGGACTTGTCGGATTTCAAAGTGGACCTTGCAAGCGACCAGGACTATCCGACGGAGCTTACGGTGCAGGGGACGAGGGGCGCCAGCCGCGTCGTGCTGCTGCTCGACGGCATCCGAATCTCGTCACCCACGAACGATCCGCTGCCGATCCTTGCCAACTATCCGGTGCACAGCGCACAGCAGATCGAGATCGTGTACGGCCCCGCCTCGGCGCTCTATGGCGCTGACGCCTTTTCAGCCGTCGTCAACATCATCAGCAAGAGGGTCGAGGATGCGCCAGGCCTGTCGGCGAGCGCGTCGGTCGGCCAGTTCGGGCTGTACAACCAGACCGCGTCGTATGGCGCACAGCTCGGGTCGAACGTTTCGCTGATGCTGGCCGGTCAGACGCTCTACGACCGCCAACCAGATCTCAGCAAGTACTATCCAGCCGTTTTTAGGGGTTTGGCCGGGCAGCACAGCGGCACGTTCGACACGATCTTCGGACCGATGACCCCCAGCCAGCCGATTGCGCCGGACTACGAAGCGCCCCTGTCGGCCCACTCATTCGAAGCGGTGCTGCGCGCCGGCGGGCTGGACGTCATGCTGTTCAACAATCACCCGCGCGTCTCGACGACGCCGGCAGTCACCCCGGATAACGGGGCATACAGCGCCGACGCGTTCATCCGCAACAACCTTCTGGTCGCCGCCGCGAGCTACACCCGGCCGATCGGGCCGGTCACCAGCACGTCGACGGTGACGTTCAGCCAGCACGACCTCGATCCGCAATCGGGTTACCGGAATGTCTTCACCAACATGGAGAAGAGCTACAAGTACTCGTACGGCCGGATGGCCAAAGGGGAAGAGCAATTCTCATGGA
>QHWL01000442.1:3161-3647 GCA_003222555.1 Acidobacteriota bacterium
ATCTCATCAAGCTTCGGTACACCAACACCGCGGCATTCGGACAGCTGCAATACGCCCTCACGCGGGCAGTCACCGCGACGTTCGGCGCACGCGCGGACTACAACACTCGCTACGGCGCGACGTTCAACCCGCGGCTCGGTGTCGTCGCCCAGCCCACAAGCCGAACCACGCTGAAGCTCCTGTACGGCAGCGCGTATCTTGCGCCGTCGCCGTACCAGGCGAACGTGCACTTTGGATCGTTCTACTCCACCGACGGCGGCCAAACCTACGCATCGAGCTATTGGCACTTGGCGAACCCCGATCTCAAGCCACAGCAGAAGAAAACCATCGAGGTCGATTTCCAGCAGGCGCTCGGGCCCGTCTTTCGACTGTCGGTCTCCAGCTTTTACTCGCGCTTCACGAATCTCGTGAGGGACTCGGACGTCGACCAGAGCTACGCCGGCCTGTATCATGGATGGCCGGTCGACTACATTGACTACCCTATCA
>QHWL01000443.1:0-3132 GCA_003222555.1 Acidobacteriota bacterium
GGATGCCGACATGCAGCCGGCCGAAGGACAGCTCACCTTCGTCGACAACACCGTCGACACGACGACCGATACCATCAAGCTCAAGGCGACGTTCGCGAACCGGGATCACCGGTTGTGGCCCGGCCAGTTCGCGCGCGTGAACCTGCGGCTCGCAACGCTGTCGAATGCGACGGTGGTGCCGAGCCAGGCCGTCCAAACCGGACAGGACGGTCAGTTCGTCTTCGTGGTCAAGCCTGATTCGACGGTGGATCAGCGGCCCGTCACCGTCACACAGCGGGTGGGCGACAACGTCGTCGTCGACAAGGGGCTCGAACCCGGCGAAACGGTTGTCATGGAAGGTCAGCTCCGCCTCGAGCAAGGCACGCGCGTCCAGACCGGCGACAGCGGCGGCGGTGCCCCTGCCGGCGGCCGCGGCGGACGCGGGCGCGGCGGTCGCGGCCAGTGAAAGTCGGGCGTGGAGTACGTAGTACCCCTGGTTCGCGTCGCCCACCAAAAGCGCTACCACGGAGGTCACGGTGAAGAGGCGCGATAACTGGAGGTCACGGTTTAATAAACAAGCTTCTCCGTGTCCTCCGTTCGTCTCGGTCGTCTCCGTGGTAGAGCTTGTACGGACCACGCCTTCAGGCAGAGCGCCAGCGTGAACATCTCCGAAACCTTCATCAGACGCCCGATTGCCACCAGCTTGTTGATGGCGGCCATCGCTCTGTTCGGCGTCGTCGCGTACCGCGCGCTCCCGATCAGCGACTTGCCGAACGTGGACTACCCGACTATTTTTATCGGTGCCAACCTGCCGGGCGGCGACCCGGGCACGATGGCGTCGGCGGTCGCCAGCCCGCTCGAACGTCAGTTCACGACGATTGCGGGCGTCGATGAGATGACCTCGTCCAGTCAAATCGGCAGCAGCAACGTCGTGCTGCAGTTCGACCTGAATCGCCGTATCGACAGCGCCGCCGTCGACGTGCAAACGGCCATCGCCGCCGCCATGCCGCTCCTGCCGGCCGGGCTGACGGCTCCCCCGTCGTTCCGCAAGGTGAATCCCGCCGAGCAGCCGATTCTGCACATCAACCTCACATCCGATACCCTCGAGATGTCGAAGGTCGACGAGTACGCGGAGGATATCCTCGCGCCACGGATCTCGATGGTAGGCGGCGTTTCCCAAGTGAACGTTCAAGGCTCTGCGAAGTTTGCCGTGCGCGTCCAGGTCGATCCGAACAAGCTGCAGGCGCAGAAAATCGGGATCAACGAAGTCGATCAGGCGCTGCAGAACTGGAACGTGAATCTGCCGACCGGACAGTTGTTCGGACCGCAGGCCACATACAACATCGTGGCGCGCGGCCAGTTGAATAACGCCGCCGCGTTTCGGTCCATTGTCATCACCTACCGCAACGGCCGGCCTGTGCGGCTCGAGCAGGTGGCCAACGTGCTCGACAGCGTCCAAACGCTGACCCAGCGGGCGTGGGTGTTCACGAAAGACTCGCAGCGGCGCGCAATCACCATGGAAGTGATGCGACAACCCGGCACCAACACGATCGAGGTGACGGACGCGGTTCGCGCCCTGCTGCCGGCGCTGCAGTCGCAATTGCCGCCTTCAGTGCACTTCAGCATCCGCCAGGATCGCTCAATCAACATTCGCAAAGCGTTCAAAGACATCCAAGTCACTATGCTCATCACGCTCCTGCTGGCGGTGGGCGTCGTGTTTCTGTTCCTCCACAATGGGTCCGCGACGTTCATCCCGGCTCTCGCGCTGCCCTTTTCGATCCTCGGCACGTTCGCCGTCATGAAGCTGATGAACTACAGCCTCGACAACTTGTCGATGATGGCGCTCATCCTCTCAATCAGCTTCATTGTCGATGACGCGATCGTGATGCTCGAGAACGTCGTGCGGCACATGGAAAAGGGCGAAGCTCCCCTCGCCGCGGCTCTCAGCGGCTCCAAAGAGATCGGCTTCACGATTGTCACGATGACCCTGTCGCTCGCGGCCGTGTTCATTCCGATTCTCTTCATGGGCGGCGTCCTCGGCCGGCTCTTCCGCGAGTTCGCCGTCACGATTACCAGCGCCATTCTCATCTCCGGCGTCGTGTCGGTCACGCTCACGCCGATGCTGTGCAGCCGGTTCCTGCGCGTCGTGCACAGCAAGAAAGGATTTGCCGGCCTGATGGACCGGGCGTTCGATGGCTTGCTCTCCGGCTACAAGTGGAGCCTGGGGTTGGTCCTGCGCCACCGGTTGGCGATGCTGGCGGTTTTCGTAATCGTGTTGTTCGCGACCGCTCGGATGTTCGGCGTCGTCCCCAAGGGGTTCATCCCCGAGACGGACAACGACGCGTTGAACGTCCAGCTCCGGGCGGCCCAGGGCACTTCGTACTATGAAATGGTGGGATACGGGCAGCGCGTCGCCGCGCTCATCAATCAGAACCCGTACGTCGAAGCGATGATGGTCAACACGGGGGGCGGCAGCGGTGCACAGAATACCGCCCGGTTCAACATTCAATTGACTCCCCGCGCGACCCGACCTGTATCGGCGTCGCAAATCGCCCAGCAGCTGAGAGGGCCGCTGGGGCGTTTCCCCGGGTTCCGTGCCTTCGTCAACGTGCCGGCGGCGCTCCAGATCGGCGGCTTCCAGGGCAACAGCAGCTACAACCTCAACGTCCAGAGCCTCAACAACGACGAGTTGTACGCCTGGGCGCCGCGGTTGGAACAAGCGATCGCCGAGCTGCCTGAGGTGCAGGACGTCTCCGACAACATGGAGCTGAAGAGCCCGCGTGTAAATCTGGTCATCGACCGCGACAAGTCGGCGGCCGTCGGCCTGAACGCAACACAAATCGAGAACGCCCTGTCGGACGGTTTCGGTCAGAAGTGGACGTCGACGATTTATGGCGCGCGCACCCAGTACCGCGTGCTGCTGGAGCTCGATCCGCAGTATCAGGAGCGGGCCGATTCCTTGAAGAAAATCTCGTTCAGGACGCCGGCCGGCGCGCTCGTCCCGCTCGAATCGGTCATCAACTTCAAGGAAAACGTCGGGCCGCAGACCGTGAATCATTACGGACAGCTCGCCTCGGTCAACATTTCCTTTGGACTGAAGCCCGGCGTGTCGCTCGGCGCCGCCGTCGATCACATCCAACAAGTAGCGGCTCA
>QHWL01000443.1:3229-7107 GCA_003222555.1 Acidobacteriota bacterium
TCGGCATGCTCTACGAGAGCTACATCCATCCGCTCACGATTCTCTCGGGTCTTCCCTCGGCTGCCCTCGGCGCGCTCGTCATGCTCTGGTTGTTCGGCAGCGAGCTCAACGTCTACTCGTTTGTGGGTCTGATCTTGCTCATCGGCCTGGTCGAAAAGAACGCGATCATGCAAATCGACTTCGCGCTCGAGGCGGAGCGCAAGCGCGGTCTCGGTCCCGTCGAAGCGATTTACGAGGGCTGCCTCATCCGGTTCCGTCCGATCATGATGACGAGGCTGGCCGCGCTCCTCGGTTCGTTGCCGATTGCGCTCGGACTGGGCGCCGGCGGCGAGTCGCGTCGGCCGCTCGGCCTCGCGGTCGTCGGCGGTCTGGTGGTTTCGCAGATCATCACGCTGTATTTGACGCCGGTTGTCTACACCTATATTGGCGGCACTGCTCAAGGCCCGCAAGATTCCGGCAGTGTGAAAGACCCCCGAGGCCGAGAGTCTACGCTCGAGGCCGAGGGAGAGCGAAGTCCGTGCCAGCGAGCGGGGGTGGGGCCCCCGAGGCCGAGAGTATACGCTCGAGGCCGAGGGACAGCGAAGTCCGTGCCAGCGAGTGGGGGTGGGGCCCCGCGAGGCTGAAAAGCGCCTGCGGCTCGAGCGAGGCGCCGGAGGGAAGCGCGGCGAAGCCGCGCCGCCGAGTGAGAGCGAGCGGGGGTGGGGCCCCGCGAGCATAAAACAATGAACATCTCCGAAGGATTCATCAAGCGGCCGATTGCAACTAGTCTGCTCATGGCGGCGATCGCGCTGTTCGGCACGGTCGCGTACCGGTCGCTGCCCGTCAGCGACCTGCCTAACGTCGACTTTCCGACGCTGCTCGTCACGGCGCAGCTTCCAGGCGCCAACCCGGAAACGATGGGCTCGTCGGTGGCGACGCCGCTCGAGAATCAGTTCTCGACGATCGCGGGCCTCGAGTCGATGACCTCGGTGAACTCTCTCGGCTCGACGCAGATCACGTTGGAGTTCGATTTGAACCGGGGCCTCGACGGGGCCGCGATCGACGTGCAGGGCGCCATCACCCAGGCGGCCCGGCTGCTGCCGCAGGGAATGCCCACGCCGCCGACCTTCGCCAAAGTCAACCCGGCCGATCAGCCGATTCTCTACCTCGTTGTCACGTCGACGACCCTGCCGCCGTGGACGTTGGACGAGTACGCCGAAACGCGCATCGCTCAGCGGATTTCGCAGGTGAGCGGCGTCGCGCAGGTGCAGGTGCTCGGCAGCCAGAAGTACGCCATGCACGCGCAGCTCGATCCCCACGCGCTCGCCGCACGCCAGATCGGGATCAACGAGGTCGAAGCGGCGCTCAGAAACTGGAACGTGAACGTCCCGACCGGCTCGATTATCGGACCCCATCAGGTGTTCACGCTGCAGGCGACCGGACAGCTGATGAACGCCGAGCAGTACAAGGACATGATCATCACGTACCGCAGCGGGGCGCCGGTACGGCTCGCGCAGTTGGGAACGATCATCGACGGCGTGGAAGATCAGCGGACGGCGTCGTGGTTCTACACGCCAGACTCCAGCCAGCGCGCCATCACCTTGGGCATCCAGCGCCAGCCGGGCACCAATACCATCGCCGTCGCCGACGCCGTCAAGGCGCTCCTGCCGCAATTTCGCGCCGAGCTGCCGACGAGCGTCCACATGGACGTGCTCTACGACCGCTCGGACACCATCCGCGAGTCGTACCGCGACGTGCAGTACACGATGCTGCTGACGCTGGCGCTCGTCATCATGGTGATCTTCGTCTTCCTGCGGAACGTCTGGGCCACGGTGATCCCGAGCCTCGCGCTGCCCTTCTCGATTATCGGCACGTTTGCCATCATGTACCTTCTGGGGTACAGCCTCGACAACCTGTCGATGATGGCGCTCATCCTCTCGGTCGGCTTTGTCGTCGACGACGCGATCGTCATGCTCGAGAACATCTTCCGGCACGTCGAGATGGGCGAGGACCCGCTCGCGGCGTCGCTGGTCGGATCGCGCGAAATCGGCTTCACGATCGTCTCGATGACGCTGTCACTGGCGGCGGTATTCATCCCGGTCCTTTTCATGGGTGGTGTGCTCGGCCGGTTGTTTCGCGAATTCTCGGTGACTATCTGCGTCGCGATACTCATTTCCGGCGTGGTGTCGGTGACGTTGACTCCCATGCTCTGCAGCCGTTTCCTGAAGAAGCCGCACAAGCATGGCGAGGGCGGTCGATCGGGGGTGAGCGCAGTCACAGAGCGTGCCTTTGACAACTTACTGAAAGGCTACGACCGCACGTTGCAAGTCGTGCTGCGATATCGTCGCTTGACGATGGGCGCTTTCGCCGTCGTGCTGGCTCTCACGGGGGTGCTCTTCGTCATCGTGCCGAAAGGGTTCATTCCCGACCAGGACACCGATCAAATTGCAGTCATCACCGAGGCGGCGCAGGGGACGTCTTACAACAAGCTCGTGGAGTACCAAGGCCAGGTGGCAGCGATCATCCAGCGCGACCCGAACGTCGAAGCACTCATCTCGACGATTGGCGGCAACGCCTCGGCGACGCTCGGTGGGCCGAACCTCGGTCAAATCGTCGTCCACCTGAAGCCGCGCGGCGATCGGAAGGAGCTGGTCGGCGAGATCATCGAGCGACTGCGGCCCCAGCTTGCGGGGGTAGCCGGCATGGAGGTCTACATACAGAATCCTCCGACCATCCGCATTGGCGGCCAGGTAAGCAAGAGCGTGTATCAATATTCGATGCAGTCGCCGGACAAGGAAGCCCTCTACGCCGCCGCCAGAAAGCTTCGATCAGCGCTCGCGGAGCTTCCGGGCCTCCAGGATGTGACGAGCGACCTCGAAGTGTCGAGCCCGCAAGTGAGCGTGGAGATCGATCGCGACAAGGCTGCCGCGCTCGGCGTCACCGCCAATCAGATCGAGAGTGCGTTCTACGACGCGTACGGTCCACGGTGGGTGTCGACGATTTACGCGCCGGTCAACGAGTACAAAGTGCTGCTCGAGCTGGCGCCTCAGTTCCAGACGGATCCGAGCGCCCTTTCGCTGCTGTACTTCAAAGGAGGAACAACCGGCCCCCTCGTGCCGCTCGACACGCTTGCCACCGCCAGGCAGCAAGTCGGCCCGCAGACCGTCAACCATTACGGCCAGTTGCCGGCCGTCACGGTGTCGTTCGGCCTCGCGCCGGGCGCGTCGCTGGGCGACGTCCTCACACGAGTGCGCGAGGTGGCGACCAACACCCTGCCCGAAGGCGTGAGCGGCCAGTTCCAGGGCGAGGCCAAAGCCTTCCAGAGCTCGTTGGGTAACCTCGCTGTTCTGCTGCTCATCGCCGTGCTGGTCGTCTACATCGTGCTGGGCATTCTCTACGAGAGTTATATTCACCCGCTCACGATTCTTTCGGGCCTGCCGTCGGCCGCCTTCGGCGCCCTCGTTACGCTGATACTTTTCCGAATGGACCTGAACATTTACGCATTCGTCGGCATGATCATGCTCATCGGCATCGTCGAGAAGAACGCCATCATGCAGATCGACTTCGCGCTCGACGCGGAGCGCGGCGGGATGACGCCGGACAAGGCAATCTATCAGGGGTGTCTGATCCGATTCCGGCCGATCATGATGACGACGATGGCGGCACTGCTGGGCGCGGTGCCGATCGCGCTTGGGTACGGGGCGGGCGGCGAAGCCCGCCAGCCGCTCGGAATGGTCGTGGTCGGAGGATTGATTTTTTCGCAGCTCGTGACTCTGTACCTGACGCCGGTGTTCTACACCTACATGGCGCAGCTGCACACCTGGTTGAAGCATCGCGGGACTGCGCGGAACATGGAGCCGCAGGCCGCAGCCAACTGACGCGCGGCCGTCACGCTAATC
>QHWL01000468.1 GCA_003222555.1 Acidobacteriota bacterium
TAGTCGAACAGCGGCAGATCGCGCACGTGCAGCGACAGCGTGCAGGCCGGCGACTTCTCGTCGACGATCACGGTGACCGGGCTGCCCTCGACGCCTTCGCGAAACGCGATGCGGCAACCGCAGGCGAGCCGCGCGTGTGCAAATCCTTTTAACATTCGCTTTTCATCATATCACGGCGACTACAAGAGCGATTTGATCTCTTTTTCGAACGATTCCTTCGCCGAAAAGCCGATGTGTTTGGTGCAGATCTTGCCGTCGCGCGAGATCACCACCGTGACAGGGATGCCCCAAAGCGGACCATACGCCTCCTGCATGTCGTCGTGGCCAAGGCCCTGAAGTACCGGATAGTTCATTTTCAGCTCCGAGACATACGGCTTCAGCTTCTCAACCGTGTCATCGACCGACACACCGAGCGCCTGCAGACCGTCTTTCCCGTATTTGGTCTGCAGCTCGACAAACCATGGAATCTCAATCTTGCACGGGCCGCACCACGTCGCCCAGAAGTCGATCAGGATCACTTTACCCTTGTAATCCGACAGCGTCACATTCGCGCCGTTCATGTCCTTCAACGTGAAGTTGAGGTTCGCCGGCTTCGCGTTGGCCGGGCAGGCGCTGCCCGATGCGACCGTCGCGTCCGCGTGATGGAATCCCCACGGCAGCGGCACGGCCAGCGTCAGCAGCGCGAGCGCCAGCGCGGCCAAGGCCGCGATCGCCCATCGCATTCTCATGGAAAGGCTCCTTCTCACTATTCTAGATCAGTGCAAGCTCGCCTGAACGAACGACACCATCCGCGCGACTTCGTCCGGCGGCTCGCGCGCAATCAGCACGAACGTGCGATCGCCGGCCGACCAGATTGCGGCCTCGTGGCCCATCACTTCGACGATCTCCTCGGGCCTGGTCATCTTCGGCAGCATGAACACCGACACCGGGCGCCCGTTGTGCCGGTACATGATGTGTGCGACGCGGCCTTCGCCGTAAAGACACGGCCGCGCGCCGACGAGCTTCAGTCCTTCCCGGTCGGGTCGCACAGGCAGATGGATACGCCAGCCGAAGGAGGACGCCATCGAACTTTCCACGGCGGCCGGCTCGTCGTGTGTGCCGAGCACGCCGTTGATCACACCGAAGCATTTGAGATGGTCGGCGGTCAATTCCGCCGCGAGCACCCGCGTCGATCGATCCGTCAGTTGATACACAAATGTGCCGCCGACAATGGCCACGAGAGCGGCGGCAAGAGCAAGCGGCGCCAGACGCGTGCGCCACGGTCTCGCGGGAAGCGGCAGGGTCAGGTCGGCGCGGCCCGCCGGGGTCCCCACCGCGGCAGCCGCGGTGGGGTGGCCCGCCCGGGTCGCCGCCTTGCCGAACGCCGCGCAGCGGGCGCGCAAACCATCCGGCGCGCGGGCGCTCTCGAGCGCGGGCTTCTTTGCAAGAATGAGATCGCGGATCGTGTGTTCGGCGGCCACGCGCGCCCGACAGGGAGGGCAGGCGCGCAAGTGCTGGTCGACCGCCTGACGATCGGCGACGGCGAGTTCGCCGTCGACGTAAGGCGTGACGAGCGGATCGAGTTGAGTGCAGTCTTTCATTTTTTTACCTTGTCGTGGGGCCCCACCCCCACGACCTGTGCCTTCGCGGCTCTCGCCGCTCGGCATTGCTATTGGCGACTATCCGGTCAGTCGACTTTTGTTACGCTGGGGCCCCACCCCCAGCGCCTGTGCCTTCGCGGCTCACGCCGCTCGGCGTTGTTACCGGCGACTTACTGCTTTCACCACGACTCCATTACCGACTTGTGCTTCCGAACGACCGCTGTGCCTTCGCGGCTTTCGCCGCTCGGCGTAGTTCTCGGCGACGTTCCGCTTAGTCAGCGCGAACGGGTCGCATCGGTCCAACCCACGACCTCACCTTTATCCTGTGCTCGCGGGGCCCCACCCCCGCTCGCTGTCGCTCGCGCGTTCGCGCTCGCGACGGCCGCTGGCGCTTCCATCACCGACTTGCGCTGCCCGCATGGGCCTCTGCGACATCTCGCTCGGCGGTCAGCTGGTCAAACAGCAGGCGGCGGCCGCGCGAGATCCGCGACATGACCGTGCCGACCGGAATCGACAGCATCTCGGAAATTTCGGCATACGAAAATTCTTCCACATCGCGTAACCAGACAGCCTGACGAAACCAGTCGGGCAGGGCGTCGATCGCCGCCTGCAGGTCGGGTGTGAGCGTCTCGCGGATCAGGAGCGTCTCGGGCGTCTCGACGGGCCCCGCCCCGGGGAGGAACCCCGACAGCGCGTCCGCGGCGCGTTCAACCGTCTCGCTGTCAATCGTCACCGCGTCGCGGGCGCGGTCGCGCGCGCGGTTGCGGGCAGTGTTGTGGAGGATGGTGAACAACCACGCCCTCAGGTTGGTTCCCGGCTCGAAGCGGCCGGCGGCCCGGAAGGCCTTGAGGTAGGTTTCCTGGACCAAATCTTCAGCATCTGCGGGATTACGGGTGAGACGGAGAGACGTACGG
>QHWL01000469.1:0-7853 GCA_003222555.1 Acidobacteriota bacterium
AAACCCGTTCAATGGTCCAATCCCGACGTACGAGCAGGCCCTTGTTTCAGCGACGGAGCGTACGCTCTTCTCCAATATCCCCGCTCCGAACGCGGTAGTCCCGTACGCCCATCAGTCGTCGATCGGCTTGCAGCGCCAACTGAGCGGCACGATGTCGGTCGACGCCGATTTCGTGTACGTCGCGAATCGAGCCCAGGGGCGCGTCCAGGATGTCAACCTTGCCTACAATCCCGCCACCGGCGCCAACTACCCCTTCACCGACCTCACCAAGCGGCCAGTCAAGGGGTGGGGAACCGTGTCGGAGACGGTCTACGACGGCCAGTACGACTATAAGTCGTTGCAGATGGGTTTCACGAAGCGCATGAGCAATCATTGGCAGGGTTCGGCGACGTATCTGCTCGGAGCGCAGTGGAATTACCAGTACGCGCCGATCAACCCAGGATGCAACTATCCGCTGACGATGCCATCGCCTGGCCAGTTCACGTGCGACGTCCCGATTACGCTCAATCCGGTGCTGGCTGCAGAGCGGTATCTTTCAGGTGAGCAGCGCCATCGTGCGACCTTCAATGCCATCTGGGAGCTGCCACTTGGCCTGCAGTTGAGCGGGCTGTATTTCTTTGCCGACAACGGCAAGGAAACTGCCACCTCGGGCGTCGATGTGCTGAGCATTGGCAACACCGCCACGGCGCAGTCGGGTGGTGGGACGGTGACCACCGGCGGCGGGGTCGCCGCCGGCCGCCTGCGGCGGGACGGCTCGCTGATTCCGCGCAACAACCTCGACAAGCCGAACCTTCACCGGGTCGACATGCGGCTCCAGAAACGGATCCACTTGACCTCCCGCGCCGGGATTGACGCGATCGTGGAGGTCTTCAATCTGTTCAACCACGAGAATTTCGGGACCTTTGTGACCAACGAATCCAACGCCCAGTACGGGAAGCCGACGTACAATGACAACATTGCCTATCAGCCCCGCACGATGCAGTTCGGGTTCCGGACGACGTTCTAGACGACGCGAGCACGCAGTGTCCAGCTCGAGAGGCAGTGAAACAAATGCGACGTTTGAGCGCAGAGCACGCGGAGAAATTCTTGGGCATTTCTTCTCTGCGGCCTCAGCGGTCTCTGCGTTGAACGTGATTTGTTCACAATCTCTTTAGCCGGCCCGGGGGGATCACATTCAGGGAGCGGCCACGGCGCACCACGCAGTTCAGGCTCAGTACGATTTTGACAAGCCGATCGAATTCACCGGCGTCCTCGTGAAGATGGAGTGGATCAATCCGCACTCCATGATGCATCTCGAGGTGACCAACAAGGATGGCAGCAAGGCGATTTGGATTTTCCAAACCACCGCTGCCGGTGCTCTTCGCCAGCGCGGGTTGGGCCGTGCGGCGGAAGGGGGATTCGAGGTCGGGAAAACCTATACTGCGACGGGGTTCGCGGCGAGAAATGGAAATCCGATGGGGTTTCTCAAGGAAATTACGATGCCGGACGGACGTCACGTCACGATGTGGTTCGGGGATCCGAACGGCGACTAAAGGTCACTTTGCCGAGGAGATGACAACATGACCAATCGAGTCATCCGATCGAGTGCTGCGACGGCGGTCGCGTTGGCGGCGGCTGGCCTCGCCCTCACGGCTTTCATGTCAGGGGCCGCAGCTCAGAATGGCGCCCCGGCGCCTTCCGTCCCGACCCCGCACGCGCCGAACGGAAAGCGGCGGAGGCGGAGCCGGCGAGGCCAAGGAGGAGAACGGGAATATCACCGCGAACGTCGCCTCACGCCGCTGTGCGCCCAACCAGGTCAAATGTGACGAACACACGAACCAGTCGCACGACGGCGAGTTCACCGGGCGGATGAATCCCAGCAGACCGCTCTACAAGCCTGAGCACTGGGATCGTGTTCAGTTCCTGGATCTGAATACGAACAAGGAAGACCCGATCTTCGTGTGCCAGCCTTACGGGGTACCACGCATGGGTCCACCCGCGAAGATCGTTCAGACGGCCGACGAAGTGATCTTCTTGTATGCGCAGGGCGGCGCCGGCACTCAGCCAACGGATTTTCGCGTCATTCCGACCGACGGCCGCAAGCACGATCCTGTCAGGGCCAAGGACGTGACCTATTACGGGCATTCCGTCGGCCGATGGGAGGGCGATACCCTGCTCGTTGACTCCGTCGGCTTCAACGACATCACGTGGCTCGAGAGGGGTGGCTACTTCCACTCCGACAAGATGCGGGTGCTCGAGCGCTTCCGGCGCGAAGGGAACGTTCTCCACTACCAGGTTACGGTGGAGGATCCCGAGGTCCTGCTGCAGCCGTGGGTGATGACCGAGCGCCAACTCCGGTTGAACACGAATCCCAACGCCTATATTCCCGAAGGATCGCCCTGCCGCGACTACGACTCGACAAACATGGTTACCAAGGTGCGCCACTAATCGTCCTGCGGGCACGCAGTCAGCTAGGCATAGCCCATGCGAACGAAAGCTGCGGTAATCATCGCGACCGTCGCGACGCTGATTGGACTGGCCGATGGCGCACAAGTTCTGGCGCAGCGCCGGACGCCCCCGCGAGATCCCAAGTCGATCGCGCTTTTCAACTGGCTGTGGTACATGGGCATGCTCCGCGGCGTCCAGGAAATCGACGCGGTCGCCACGCTCGAGCTGAAGGCCACGGGCACCATCGGAGTCGGAGGCCAGGCGTGCACGCTCACGAATTACCGCGTCAGCGTCAACTATCAGACTCCTGGCATGCGAGTGCAGTACACCTGCACGACTGCTGACGGGCAGGCCCGCAAGGCGATCGAGGTCGTCAGCGGCCAGTTCGCCTGGGATGAGGACGTGGTCGGAGCCGGGCTCGTTCCCGGACGCGGCACCGCGACACCGAACCAGGGAGCTCTCAACGAGCGACTGATTCGACTGTGGAGCAGTCCCCAAGGCGCGCCCAAAGCCGCCGTCGCCGGTGGAGACAATACCAAGGTGACGATGGAAGGAGGCAAGACCGTCGTGACCTTCCCGATTCCAGGAGTTCCTGGTGCCGAGGCGAAGGCGACGCTCAACGCCAGCAACCAGGCGGAGCGGGTAGAGACGCGACTGGGCAGCACCGTCACGGAGTTTACGTACGAGAAGTACGCCGACTATAACCCTCCCGACGACAAGGTGGAAGGCTTCTACGCGGGCCACATCGTTGAGAAGCGTGACCGCGCGACAATCCGCGACCTCACGGTTACCGAGACGGAAGTGGGGAATCTCTATGTTGTCGTGCCGGTGCCCGAGAACGTGCGGAACCGATCCAGCCGGTGACGTCGCGCCGGGGACGAGCGAGCGAAGACGAAGAAAGCAGCCGTTCTGCTGCCAGATCATCGCCGGGCCTAGATTAGCGAGCTGAGCCGGCTGCCGCTTTTCGAAATGAACAAAATCAACGGCTCAGGGCCGAACGTCAGGTCCTCTGAAGGCGGCCCAAACCCCAACCCCAAGTTCTACGCGTTCAGCATTGACGGGCAGTAGACCTTCGAGTCGGTGCGAAGCCGCGATTGCGCCGGCTGCATCGGGATTGACGCTCTCATCGGACCGTGGGATGATGCGCTCTCCGCGCAATGAGAACCTGACAACACTGCCCCGGTGGGCCGATCGTGAATGTGTGTCCGTGACTTCTGACCAGGAGACGAACATGTCGCTGTCGAGAACGCCGTTTCACAGTTTCTCTGCGGCCGTAACCCTTGTCGCGGGGGTGGCCTTGGCCTCCGCGATGGCCATGGCCCAGACGCCGCCGGCGCCTCCGCCGCAGGGTGTGCCGGAAAACGCGGTCACACGCGTGTCGGAGCATGTGTACGCGATCGTTGGCAATCCCAATATTGCTATTGTGATCGGAGACCGTGCGACGCTCGTCGTTGACACCGGGCTGGGAGCCCGCAGCGGAGCCATCGTCGTACGCGAGGTAGATAAGCTCACGAGGAATCCAAAGCTGTTCCTCACGACGACGCACTTCCATCCCGAGCATGCAACGGGCGAGCAGGCGTTTCCGGCCCACACCATATTGATTCGACCCACAGTGCAGCAACAGGAAATGGACCGAAGGGGAGCGGAATTCATCGACATGTTCCGCGGGAACTCGGCGCGAAACAAAGAGTTGCTCCAGGATGTGAAGCTTCGCACGCCCGATATCGTCTTCGATCGCGAGATGAGACTGGACCTCGGCGGAATCCACGCGCGTCTGTCCTGGTTCGGGCCGGCACACACCCAGGGGGACGAGACGATCTTCGTGGAAGAAGATAGCGTCCTGATTCCCGGCGACATCGTCCAAAACAAGGTTGTCCCCAATTTGTTCAATGAGGATGCGACCGCCAAAGGTTGGCTCAATGTCCTGGACAAGCTGGAACCTCTGCGGCCGCGCTTTGTCGTGCCCGACCACGGCCCGCTTGGCGATGGTTCCCTAATCGGGAAGGAGCGCGCCTTCATCTTGGATCTGCAAGGGCGCGCGGCGGAGCTCAAAAGGCAGGGCACCCCGGTGGAGGATGCCGGGCGGCTGCTCATAACCGAGTTCAAGGCGAAGTATCCAGACTGGACGGGTGTCGACGGCGGCATCCCGCGTGGGGTTCGGCGAGTGTACGCAGAGTCTCAATAGGTGCAATCCTACGTAGTGTCCGGCTCTAGCCGGACCGGCAAGTCCGCCTGAAGAGGTTGTGAACAAATCACGTTCAACGCAGAGACCGCGGAGGCCGCCGAGAAGAAATGCCTAAAGATTTCTCTGCGTGCTCTGCGAGCTCTGCGTTCAAACGTCGCATTTTTTCACAGGCTCTGAAGGCGGACACGCCCTCAGTGCCTCCGAGCAAGGCGCGCGAGTCGTCGTGGTGGAGAGCGCGCCGAGAGAGTTTCGCGGAGGCAACAGTCGACACACGCGAAATCTGAGGTGTGTGCACGACACGCCGACCGACCTCCTGACCGGCGCATATTCGGACGACGAATATGTTGCCGATCTGCTTCGTGTGACCGGCGGGCAGACCGACGAGAGCCTCGCGCGTGTTGTGGTTCGGGTATCGGCGACGTGCCCGCAGTGGATGCGGCGCTATGGGGTCAGGTTCCAGTCCTCGCTGCGCGGAACGCTGCAACTCGGCCGTACGAACGCGTTTTTCCTCGGCGGCGGCAAGGCGCTGATGAACAGCTACTACGCGGCGGCCGGGCGTCTCGGCGTCCGGGTGTTGTACAACGCGGAAGTCGTCGGGTTGGACCTCGTCGACGGCTCGTTCCGATCCGCGTCTGTGCCGATCGACGGCCGCCTCGTCAGGATGCGCGCGAAGGCGGCGGTCCTCGCCGCCGGGGGCTTCGAGTCGAACCTCGACTGGCTGAAGGAAATTTGGGGCGACGCCGCGGACAACTTCATCATCCGCGGGACACCGTATAACAAGGGCGCCGTGCTGAAGCTGATGCTCGCTTCCGGGGCTCAACCAGTGGGTGATCCGACACAATGTCACGCCGTCGCGATCGACGCGCGCGCGCCAAAATTCGATGGCGGCATCGTGACGAGGCTCGATTGCCTCTCGCTCGGCATCGTCGTCAACAACAACGCTGTACGGTTCTACGACGAAGGCGAGGACTTCTGGCCGAAACGCTACGCGATTTGGGGCCGGCTCGTCGCGCAGCAACCGGATCAAATCGCGTATTCGATCATCGACTCGAAGGCGGTCGGCAAGTTCATGCCGTCCGCGTTTCCACCGAAGGCCGCCACCTCGATTCGCGAGCTCGCGTCGTTGTTGGATCTGCCAGCGGAAAAACTCGACGCGACGGTTGCCGCGTTCAATCGCGCCGTGCGGCCGGGATCGTTCGATCACGCGGTGCTGGACGACTGCAGAACCGAAGGTCTGTCTCCGAACAAGAGTCACTGGGCGCAACCGATCGACACGCCGCCGTTCTGGGGCTATCCGCTCCGCCCAGGCATCACATTCACCTACCTGGGTCTGAAGGTGGACGCCGACGCCCGCGTGATGATGATGAACGGTCGGCCGGCCGCTAACGTGTTCGCCGCCGGCGAAATCATGGCCGGCAACATCCTCGGCAAGGGCTATGTCGCGGGTGTAGGGATGACCATCGGGACGGTGTTCGGCCAAATCGCCGGCAGGGAGGCCGCGCGTCATGCTGTCGGATGATCTGATCCGGCAAGGCCAGCACGTCATGACCGTGTGCAATGCGTGCCGGTACTGCGAAGGGTATTGTGCCGTGTTCCCCGCGATGGAAAACCGTCTCGCGTTCTCGAAAGGCGATCTGACGTACCTCGCCAACCTCTGCCACAATTGCGGTGAATGTCTCTACGCATGTCCGTACGCGCCGCCGCACGAATTCGCGATCGACGTCCCGCGCACGCTCGCGGAGATCCGCCTCGGATCGTACGAGGAGTATTGCTGGCCGGGACCGTTGAGCGGAGCCTTCAGACGTCACCAACTGCTCACGGCGCTGGCGCTCGCGCTCGCCGCGGTTGGGCTGCTGTTCGCGTCTACGCTGTTAGCCGGCCGTGAGCGCCTGGCGACTGCCCATCCGGGCGGCGACTTCTATCGGGTCATGCCGCATGAGGTCATGGTCGCCGTTTTCGGTGGCGTCTCGGCGTTCGTGCTGGCGGCGCTCGTCACGGGTGTGGTCCGCTTCTGGCGCGAGGCCGGCGAGCGCACGGCAGTGCCGATGCCCCGGCTCGCGCTGACTCGTGCGCTTGGCGATGCGGTCACGCTCAAGTACCTGCACGCCAACGGCGTCGACTGCACGAGCGCCGAAGAGGTGCGCTCGCCGTGGCGTCGCTGGTTCCATCACCTCACCTTTTACGGTTTCATGCTGTGCTTCGCGTCGACGTCGGTCGCGGCGCTCTACCACGTCGGGTTCGGCTGGCGGGCGCCTTACCCCTACTTCAGCCTTCCGGTCGTGCTCGGCACTGCCGGCGGCCTCGGGCTGCTGGCCGGTCCGGCCGGTCTGTTTTTTCTTCGACGAACTCGCGACCAAGCGGTGCTCGATCCGGCGCAACGCGGACTCGACGAGGCTTTTATTATTTTGCTCCTGCTGACGAGCCTCACGGGACTGGTACTGCTCGTATTGCGGGACCGCGCGGCGATGCCCGCGCTGCTCATCGTTCATCTCGGATTCGTTCTGGCGCTGTTTCTCACTCTGCCGTACGGCAAATTCGTTCACGGGCTATACCGGACGGCGGCGCTCGTCAAGTACGCGTCGGAGACCTTTCCATCACGAAGCCACGAAGAACACGAAGGCTCGCGAAGCAGTCGTACCAACACTCAGACGTAAAAGCGCTACCACGGAGGACACGGAGAACTAACGGAGGACAAGGCTCGGCTTCGTTCAAAGAAAAATCAGTGACCTCCGTCATCGAGGTTCGGTTCCGTGACCACCGTGGTGAAGCTTTCTGTGAGATTCGTGTCCCTTAGTGACTTCGTGACAACCAAGTTTCTTCTCAAGCGCATTTGCGCCGCCGACTACCGCTTTCGCTTCGGCATGTGCCGGATTGCTTGAGCCGCGCGATCGATGCGACGCGCGCGTGTCTCTGACGCCTTGGCGCCCTCAATCGACTCGAGGTATTCGCGTTGGTGGCTGTAGCTGAGTTCTCGCCATCGCTCCCAAGCGGGCGGTACCGTCTTGAGCACCTTCACGAAGTCAGCAGGCGGCTTGATCATCCGCTCTTCGGTATCGAGGTCGAGCCGCACCTCAATCGTCTCGCCGCCCTCCAAACCCGCCGCCTCACGGTTGCTCTTGCGCAATGGAATGCACGGCGGACCTCCCATTGCTGCGATTGTGCTCCGGTAAGTGTAACCGTTGAGAGTTACCTTGACCGGTGCGCGCACCTTGCCGAACACGGCTTTGGGATCAAAGGTCAG
>QHWL01000469.1:7915-8333 GCA_003222555.1 Acidobacteriota bacterium
TTTTCCGTGGTTGCGATTACATCAGGGAGAACGGCGGGTACTCATCCACCATCAGCAACATGTAGGTCTCGACGCGGAGGCGCCACCGAAGCGCCCCGACGCCGAACTCGTACAGGCCCTGCGGATAGCTGCCCGTGAACAGAATGATGAACCACGCTGCAATCGTCGTGAAGCCCCACGCCAGGAGCACGAAGAACAGCACGATGATGTGAGGGACGGCGAGGAGAATCCTCAGACCGACTGTCACTCGATCGCGCGGACTGATGGGATCGGCGATCTCGATCGACGCCGGATATGGCGCGTCACCGAACGGCGGGTACGCGTCCTCGAACAGCATGAGGTACGCGAGCGCGCGCACGCGCCAACGCAGGTAGAACGACGTGAACTGCCGGATGCCGATGAGGTGAGTGCCGGTGAA
>QHWL01000483.1 GCA_003222555.1 Acidobacteriota bacterium
AAGATCTACTGGCAAATTCCGTGGTCGTTGACGCAATTGTCGAATGCCGTCACCCCCGTGCAGGCCGGGTCGCTGCTCTTTTTCTCCTCGTTTTACAACGGCTCGCTGATGCTGGAGCTCGACGACAAGAAGCCAGGCGCGCGCGTGTTCTGGAAGAGCAAGAGCGACAGCGAAGTGGTCACCGACGCGCTGCATAACGCCTACTCGACCTCGGTCGTGATCGGCGACTACATCTACGGCATCGACAGCTATGGCCAGCTGCGCTGCTTGAAGCTCAAGACCGGCGAGCGCGTGTGGGAGACGATGGCGGTGGTCGTGGACCGAACGCAGTTTGCGATCGCTCACATCGTCAAGAATGGCGATCGCTTCTTCATCAACAACGACCGAGGCGAGCTCATCATCGCGAAGCTGGCGCCGGACGGGTACCACGAGATCGGCCGGACGCCACTGATCAAACCGACGGTTCTATTTGCACGACGCCTGCGCGTCACGGCACATCCCGCGTACGCCAACAAACACCTCGTCATTCGCAACGACGAGGAGATCATCTCGGTGTCGCTGGCCGCGAACAAAGAGGCCGAGTAAAGCGCGGCTCCTCGTCAGGCGCACGGAGCGGGGCGGCCAAAAGTGAAAGTCCTGGCTGAAAGAAAAGAGAGGCCTATGACTAGCACAGTGCGCAAATCGATGGGCACAGATTTGCGTGGCCGGCGACGGGCACGTCTGGTGACCCTGGCGCTGGTTCTTGTGTTCTTGGCGTTGGTCCCCGCGGTCACGCTTGCGCAAAGCGGCATCGCGGGAGTCGTGAAAGACACATCGGGTGGGGTACTGCCCGGAGTAACGGTGGAAGCTGCAAGTCCCGCCCTGATCGAAAAGGTCCGCACCGCAGTGACCGACGACCAGGGGCGCTACAACATCGTGGATCTTCGGCCCGGCGTCTACACGGTCACCTTCACCCTGACCGGCTTCAACACATTCAAGCGGCAAGACCTCGATCTGCCGTCGTCGTTCACCGCGACGGTGAATGCCGAAATGCCTGTGGGCGACCTCGAGGAGACGGTCACGGTTACCGGCCAAACCCCGGTGGTCGACCTCCAGAGCACTGCCAAGGAGATCACGCTCTCGAAGGAGATGCTGGAAGCAGTTCCCACCGGACGCTTGCCGCAGAGCTATATGGTTCTCGTCCCCGGGGTGGTGCAAAGCACTGAAAACTTTGGGGTAGGTCTTCACAACTCCTTTGTGCAGGCCAATCTGCAGTTCCATGGCGGCCCCACCGATTCCCAGGTCAACGCCGACGGGTTCCAGACCCGCCATATGAACGTGGTCGGCGGGGCTCAATACTCCGTTAATCAGGGAACCGTTCAAGAAGTTGTGGTTTCGGCGGGGATGGCCAGTGCCGAACAACAGGCGGGCGGCGTCGTGAGCAATGCCATTCCCAAGGAAGGAAGCAACAAGTTTGGCGGGCAATTCTACTTTCACTATACGAACAGGCACTTTCTGGGGGACAACCTGACGGACGCGCTGCGGGCCATCGGCGCGAGCACCCAATCGGTCAGAAGAGCATGGGACTACAATCCGGTGGTCGGCGGCCCCATCAAGCAAGACCGCCTCTGGTTTCTGGCGTCATATCGCAACACGGCGTCCGAGGTGGATTCGGGGTACCGCTTTGATGTGAACCCGTTGGACTGGGTCTACACGCCTGACTTGAGCCGTCCGAGCGCCAGCGAACGGATCAGGGACAGGAATCACTCCCTTCGCCTGACCTGGCAGGCCACGCGCAGGAACAAGGTCAGCGTGTACTACGATCACCAGCCCAAGGATTGGTATAACCGGGCCATCGGCGGGAGCCATCAGGGGACGCCTGAAGCCAGCGAGTGGGCCCCGTATCTGCCCCAGTACCTCGCGCAGGTGGTGTGGAAGTCGCCCTTGAGCAATCGGTTCATGCTCGAGGCCGGTACGTCGTATCAGAACACGGTACTCAATATGTACCCGAACGATCACGAGACCACGAACGGTGGGCCAACATCCCCGGACCTTCGTGCCATTTCGGCCAAAGACCTCGATACGAACATCACCTTCCGTGGTCCGGATGAGGCGGGCATCTGGCACAAGAGTCGCAGCCTCAGATCTAGAGCGGCCGCCTCGTACGTCACCGGCACGCATGCGTTCAAGGTCGGCGTGGATCTTGTCAACGGCCCTGGAGTACGCAACCGCCTCTCATACCAGAACGGCGATTACACGGTATCGCTGCGCAGTGGAGTGCCGGTCTCGGTCACGCTCTTTGGCCCTGAGTTTTACACGAGTCGCATCAACCCCGATCTTGGCGTGTACGCCCAGGATCAATGGACGATCGGCCGCGCGACGCTCAACCTCGGCGCGCGGTACGACTACTTGCACTCGAGCGTACCCGCCCAGGATGTGCAGGCGAGCCGATTTCTCCCCGCGCGCCACTTCGACCCGGTGAACGACGTGCTGGGGTGGCACGACCTCTCCCCGCGGCTTGGTCTCGCCTACGATCTGCTTGGCAACGGCCGGACCGCGTTCAAGGCAGGGGTGAACCGGTATGTGGCCAGCGAAGGCACTGGCACGACCGACGCCAACAACCCCGTGCTGACGTCTGTCATCAGCGCGACACGGAATTGGACCGACAGCAACGGCAACTTCCTCCCGGACTGCGATTTCAGCAACCCCGCCGTCAACGGCGAGTGCGGCGTGCTCTCGAATCTGAATTTCGGAAAGCAGAATCCCCGCGCCACGCGCTACGACCCCACGGTACTGCAGGGCTTCGGCCGGCGCGGTTACAACTGGGAGACCGCCGCCTCGATCCAACACCAGCTCGTTCCAGGCCTTTCGGTGGAGGGCGCCTACTTTCGCCGCTGGTTCGGCAACCTCACCGCCACGGACAACCAGCTGGTCGCGCCTGCGGATTTCGATCCGTTCTGCGTCACCTTGTTCGCGGCTGCCGGGCGGCGGCGGCAACCAGGTGTGCGGGTTTTATGATGTGACGCCGAGCAAGTTTGGCCAGACGCAGAACCTGGTCACGTTTGCATCGAACTTTGGCAAGCGGACGCAAGTGTACAACGGAGTCGAATTCACCGTCAGCGCCCGGTTACGCAATGGCGCGCAGCTCAGTGGCGGCACGAGCACGGGACGCACGGCGACCAGCGCGTGCTTCGTGGTCGATTCGCCCGGGGGAACACCGGCGTCAGGCACGTCGTCGAACAGCCTGGCCTTCTGCGACGTGAAGCCGCCGTTTCAGACGTACCTCAAGGTGATGTGGTCGTACCCACTGCCCAGGGGCTTCCAGGCAAGCGGGGCGCTGCAAAGCGTGCCAGGGCCCGAAATCTCGACGACTACGTATGTGGCGACCAACAATGAGGTCAAGTCGACGCTTGGCCGCAATCTGGCGTCGGGTGCCAACGGCACGGTCACGCTGCCGCTGATGCAAGCCGGCACGGTATACGGCGACGCCTTTAGCAAGCTTGACCTCCGCCTCTCAAAAATCTTTCGAGTCAGTCGGA
>QHWL01000472.1 GCA_003222555.1 Acidobacteriota bacterium
TCCGTCGAATCCGCTCCCCTGGCAGTGCTTATGTTATCGACCCGCTCGAGATGTGGATCGAACCACCCCGATCCTTACGCTTGTTTCCGGGCCGACCCGCCGACTGGCGCCTCGGCTTCGCGATTGCCCGCTACGCGAGCGCGGCGCCGCGATGTAATCGAGAATATGGGTGCGATTTCGAACCGTCAGTGCCTCCGTCCTACCATTGATTGACGATGTCGTCCGGCTGGGGCGAGTCGGCGACTGCGGCCGGCGCTGGATTGTTCGCAGCGCCCGTCTCCGGCGACGTGTCCTCGAGCGCGATCGCCGCCGTGAAGGCGAGGCCCACGTGGTAGCGAACGCCGGCGGGTGTCATGGAGGCGACCGAACTGCGGACCACCTGCGCCTCGACCGACTGTGGCACGAACGTTCCCTCGAAATTCACCGTGACCGCCTGTCCGATCTTGAGGGCCACTCCCCAAAGCCCGCTCGCCGAGATATCGATGAGGGTCGCTTTGGAGCCGGGAGGCGAGATACGAAGTCCCTTGATTGACGGCATGCCGGACGCCGGCCTCCGCGGGGCGGGGGAATGCTCTCCCACTTACGAATCCTCCCTCGAAGAAGCTGGGGGCTTGATTCCGACGATCGCCTCGTCCTGTGTTCGCTCGGCTCGCTCGCGAAGGCTGGCGTCGTCGGCTTCGAAAGGCTCCTGCAGCGCATCGTCGGGAGCCAGCACGGTCTGCATTTCGGAGATGGCCTGCGTCAGGCCCCCCTGCAGCTCCGCAAGGCGCTCGAGGTCGGCCGTCTCTCGCTCTGTTTCGTCGATCGTGTCGATGAGGCGGCGCTCGACTCCGGCTAAGCCATCTTTGAACAGCGCCTGGTGAATCTCGGTCAACAGTCCCTCGGCTTCGGCTAGCGCCTCGGCCTTGCTGGTCTGCAGGTCCGCGATGGCCCGGCGGTGCTCGGCACTCATGCGGTCCCGCTCGCGCTCGAGCTCCTCGATGTGGTCGGCCAGACGGCTTTTTTCGGCCGACGATGTCTGCCAGAGCTGCGAGCGCAACTCCGCCAGCGCGTCGCGTCTGCGGGTCTCCAGGTCGGCGATGGCCCGTTCGTGGTCGATGCTCATGCGGTCCCGTTCGCGTTCGAGCTCCTCGGCACGCGCGGCCAGCCGGCGTTCTTCGGCCGCCGTCTGCGATAGCTGCGAGTGCAGGTACGCCAGCGCGTCGCGCTTGCTGTTCTCCAGGTCGGCGATGCCTCGCTGGTGCTCGGCACTCATGCGGTGCCGTTCGAGCTCGTGATCTTCGTCGGCCTGCGCCGTCAAACGGCCTTGTTCGGCCAATGCCTGTGACAGCTGCGAGTGCAACGTGGCCAGCGCTTCACGCTTGCTCGTCTCCAGGTCAGCACGGGCGAGGTCGGACTCGGCGCTCATGCGGTGACGTTCTCGCTCGTGCTCTTCCTCAGCCCGCGCGGCCACCTGTCTTTGTTCCGTCAATGCCTGCGACAGCTGCGAGCGCAAGTCCACCAGCGCCTCGCGCTTGCTAGCCTCCAGGTCGCCGAGGGCTCGCTGGTGCTCAGCGATCATATGGTCCCGTTCGCCCTCGTGCTCCTCCTCGCGCGTAGCCAGGCGGCTTTGCTCGACGAGCGCCTGCGCTAATTGTGATCGCAACTCGGCCAGCGTCTGACGCGTCCGGTCGCGGCTGAGCGCTGCTTCCTGATTAGCAAGCGCGAGCGACTGCTCGAGCGTGGCGACCGCCGCCTGATGTTCGGCGGCGATCCGCTCGCGTTGGATCTCGTGGTCGCCGATGATCGCCCGGAGGCGTGATTGTTCAGCAGTCGAGGCTTTGAGGCGCCGCTCGAAGTCCAAGAGCTCTCGCCGGTCCGGTTCGCCGGATACCGGCTGCTGCTGTCCCGTCTGCGCAAGATTTTTGTCATGGACGCTTGGGCGCGTGGCGTGGGCCGCATGCGCGACGGCGAGCGCCGTCTCCAGCGCCGCGACGCGGGCACGATGCTCACGTTCTTTGCCCAGAGACGCGAGCTGGCTTTCCTCGACTCTTTTCTCGAGCTCGACGAATTTCGCCTCCCGGCGCTCGCAATCCGCGGTTTGCGCGGCGAGCGCCTCGGTCAGCCGCCGACACTCGGCCTGATGTTCGTCAGCCAGCGCTGCGAGCCGTCGGTGTTCAGCGATGGTCTCCTCGACTTGATCACGTGCCGCTCGCTGACGTTCTTCCTGGCCCACTCGGGTGACCTCGGCGCTCTGGATGGAGTGCTCGAGGCGATGCGTCTGCGATTGGTCGCGGAGGCTGAGCAGCAGTGAGTCGACACCGTCCGGGTGGTCTTTGAGCGCGATGCCCTGAACGGCCACCGGTCGCGCGCCGTCGTCGCGGACCAGATAGACTCGAGTGGTGAATTCCTGCCACTTGGCGCGGTCGGCCGCGACGAGGCGATGCGTTAGGTCGGTCTTGAGGATGCCGCCGAGCGTGGCGACGCCGAAGAGGCTGAGCGCCGCGTCGTTGCAGGCCAGCAGCACTCCGTCGAGGCGCACCCGTAGCAGGCACGCAGGCTGCCGGTCGAGCAGTCGGCGGAGATAGGCGGCGTCAGCCGAAGGAGACCGCGCGCTGGTTGTCACTATTGCGCACTTTTCTGAGCCCCGTGCGTAGGACGGGACCAGACATAATATCGGTCATAGCGGAGAACGCGACCACCGAGGCGCGCCCGGACGAGCAGACCTGGGTTCGCAGCCTGCGGCAGCTCTCGTTGGTTATCTACTTGCGAAGCATGCACAAAACGGCGCCCGCCCCGCCCTCGGTTCGGGCGCGTCGGCGTAGGCGAGCACCGCCGGATGCCCCACGGAGGCAGTCACGGACGCGCGCTTTAAGGATGGATACGCCCTCCTCCGCGTTCGGGAAAGAACCGGAATAGCGCTGGAGCCACCCATAGTCCACGCTCGATAGAGACCGTCTTACTTGCGGTCCATCGCCGGCAGCATCGCTCTTTCCAGTGGGCCACTCATTCCGCGACAACACGGGCGGAGGTGCTGCGGACCTCATGCTACGATACGTCCGACGCCGCCCGCTCGATGAAACACCAGCCACGACGCGTCCCGGGCGTCCCTGGTCCCGAGACCGGGCCATCCCTCCTCATTGGGTCCAACCGTCGGTTCGGCTGGACGGCGGCCGCCATCTTTCTCGTGGCTCTCACCGTGCGTCTGCTTCACGTCTGGCAGATCCGCAAGGCGCCGTTCTTCACCGTGTTGATGGGCGACGCCCGCGGCTACGACGACTGGGCTCAACAAATCGCGCGCGGTGACTGGCTTGGTCACGAGGTTTTCTACCAAGCGCCGCTGTATCCCTACTTTCTCGGAGCGCTGTACACCGTTGCGGGTCGCAACCTCATTGTTGTTCGTGCGTGTCAGGCCATCATCGGATCGTGTGCGTGTGTGCTCCTGGGCCTCGCCGGCTGGCATCTCTTCTCGAAGCGAACGGGCCTGATCTGCGGCTTCATGCTGGCGCTGTACGCACCCGCCATTTTCTTCGACGGGTTGATACAGAAGTCGGTGCTCGATGTGTTCTTCATCTGCCTGATGTTATGGCTGATTGGCTCGATCATCACGGACACAGCGGAGGGTCGGGACCACCAGAACCGACTCTTCACGCGAGAGCGGCGGCTCTGGCTCTGCCTGGGACTGGCGACAGGAGGCCTGAGCCTGACGCGCGAAAACGCGCTGGCGTTCACGGTGGTGATTCTCACGTGGGCACTGACGCGGCTCCGAAACAGGCCGGAGTCTACGGCGCGGCCACATTCTGCGCCCCCGCGGCCACGCCTGGCTTGCGTCAGCGCCTTCCTGGTCGGCGTGACGCTGGTCCTTTTGCCCGTCGTGGTCCGGAACCGCATCGTCGGCGGCCAGTTCTACCTGACGACGTCCCAATTCGGACCCAACTTCTATATCGGCAACAACCCGCGCTCCGACGGAACGTACATGTCGCTACGCTTCGGGCGAGGGGCGCCGGAGTACGAGCGTCAGGACGCCACCGAGCTGGCGCAGGAGGCGATGGGCCGCAGCCTGACGCCTGATGAAGTCTCTCGCTACTGGACGCGGCAGGCGCTCTCGTTCATTACATCGCAGCCGGCAGCCTGGTTGAGACTGCTCGGAAGGAAGACCGCGCTGCTCTGGAATGCGAGGGAAATGCTCGACACCGAAAGCCAGGAGACCCACGCCGAGTGGTCCGCGCCGCTTCGTCTCGCCGGGTACGTTGGACACTTCGGCGTCCTCGTCCCGCTGGCCCTCTTCGGCATCTGGGCCACATGGCCGCAGCGTGCGAGGCTGTGGGTGTTGTACGGCCTGACGATCGCCTACGCCGGCAGCGTGGTGATCTTCTACGTGTTTGCACGGTACCGTTACCCGCTCGTACCGTTCCTCGTGCTGTTCGCCGCGGCCGGACTGACAGCGATGCGTCGCTTCTTCCACGCGAATCCGCGGCTGCTCGCGATTGGCGCCGTGACCACCGTCGCGGCAACGACGCTGTTCGTCAACTGGCCGTTGCTCTCCAGCGAGCTGATGCGCGCCATTTCAGAAAACAATTTCGGGACCGCTCTGCAGGAGCAGGGCCGCCTGGATGAGGCTGCCGCGCATTATCGCCGCGCCATTGAAATCAAACCTGACCACGCGCCTGCCCACAACAACCTGGGCGTCGCGCTCCGTGCGCAGGGTCATGTGCAGGGCGCGATCGACGAGTACGAAGAGGCGCTTCGGCTTTATGGAGACTACCCCAGTGCGCGCCATAACCTCTCGACGGCATTGCGAGCGCGGGGAAACGATCTCGCGTCACGTGGTGAGCTGCAGGATGCGATCGCCGATCTGCAGCGCGCACTGATGTTGAGGTCCGAGGACCAGGCGGCGCGCTACGATCTCGCCACGCTGCTGCTTGAAGCGAACAGATATGCGGAAGCGATCGATCACTTGCGCATCGTCCTCGAGCTGAAGCCCGACGCCGTCGAAGCGCACAACAACCTGGGCATCGCGCTCGCATCTCAGGGCAGGCTGGACGACGCGATCGTTCACTTCCAGCAGGCCCTGAGGCTCAACCCCGCCTTCGACGACGCGCGGCGCAACCTGACGATGGCGCTTCAGGCGCGCAGGCAGCCGGAGAATCTTACCACCGCACCTGCGCTCCCAGGCCGATGATGCGACCGTTGAGAATGCCCGACGGCTGGTTGTACGTCGCTGGCGCGGTCGCGCTCGCGATTGAGTAGTCCGTCGAGCGCTCGAGAATGACCGCGCTGGA
>QHWL01000473.1:0-496 GCA_003222555.1 Acidobacteriota bacterium
CATGCTCGCCGGGCTACTCAAGGCTGTTCGCTCGCTCGCCCGAGGCCGGAGGGGTTTTACGTTATTGCACGCCCTCGCCGACGCGAACGAGAAGCCGCACACGCTCAATTTCGGCCCGAGCGGCCGCTGCCATTAGGAACGCCGCGGCGCGCCGACTTCGTAAAGCCTGACGAGCTCGACCAATTTGTAGCCGCGAGTCTGATAGGGCGGCACGACCCGTTCGGTGCGGAGGTACTGCAGCATCCCGTCGTCCGAGTAATCGGGCGGGCCGACCTCGGAAAGTGTGGTCAGCGCCGCCTCGAGCCCGGCGACCGTCATCGCCTTTTCGGTAATGGTCCGCGACGCGGGCAGAAACCCGAATCGACGAACGCGCTCCACGCGAACCGCCATGGCAAACGCAACGAAGATCTCGTTGCTGATGAAATTGTAGTCCGCCTCGGACCGGCTCGCCGGCGCGTCCTCGACACGAACCAGCGCGACGCCCTCAATCTGCTGC
>QHWL01000473.1:547-3279 GCA_003222555.1 Acidobacteriota bacterium
CCGCGATCAGCAATCAGCAATCAGCAATCTTCAATCTGCAATCTTCAATCTCTGAAACCGTGATGGATAGCCATGAGGCCACCGAGCACCGGATAATGCCTGACTCGCCGGAAGCCTCGCGCCGCCATCAGCCTCGCCACGGCGTCGGCGCCTGGATACTGGCGAATCGAGGCCGGAATATAACGGTACGTGTCGGGGTCGCGATGCAGCATCCATCCCAGCACGGCGCCGACCAGGCTCAGGTACGTCAGGTACACCGCCCGAATCAGCCTGTTCGACGGGCGATCGAAATCGAGCGACAGTGCTTGGCCGCCGGATTTCAGGACGCGTCCAACCTCGTCAATCGCGGCCCCGAGATCAGGAACGTTCCGCAGGCCGTACCCCGTGGTGACGATGTCGAATGATCCACTGGGAAACGGCAGCGCGAGCATGTCGCCTACCAGGAACGTGACGGTCGATCTCTCGGTCGAAGCTTTCGCGCGCGCCAGTTCGATCATGCGTCGCGTCACATCCAGGCCGATCACGCGCGCGCCGCGCGCGGCCAGGGCGAATGCAATGTCGCCGGTACCGGTCGCCAGATCCAGCGTGCGGGCGCCGTCGGACGGCGCGGCCAGATCGACGAGCCGGCGCTTCCACCGGCGGTCCTGCCCGTACGACATCAGCGGCGTAATGAAATCGTATCGGTCCGCAATCGTCGCGAACAGTGTTCGGACGTAGCGGCGCTTTCCCTCGGATGTCGCGATGCGTTCGTCCAGCGATTGGACTCTCGTGCTCGTAGGATTCGAGGGCACTTTCTGAAACCGCGCCTTTCCGTTGGATAATATCGCTGATGCTCCCGTCGAGTACTGTCGAGAACTATTTAAAGGCGATCTACCAGGGCCAGGCCGCGCTGACAAGCCCGGAGCGTTTGGTTCCGATGGGGCAGGTGGCATCCGCAGTAGGCGTCACGCCTGGCACGGCGACGACGATGGTGAAGGCGCTGGCGGAATCGGGGCTGGCCGAGTATGAGCCCTACAGCGGTGTGCGATTGACCAGAGCCGGTCAACAGCTCGCCGGGCTCGTGCTGCGTCGACACCGCCTGGTCGAGCTCTTTCTCGTCCAGGTGATGGGCATGAGCTGGGCTGAAGTGCACGAGGAGGCCGAACAGCTCGAGCATGTCGTCTCCGAGCGTTTGATCGAGCGTATCGACGTGATGCTGGGGCACCCGACACACGATCCACACGGCGATCCGATTCCAAACCTGGAAGGCACGATCACGCCAAGGGATCTCGAGAGCCTGCTGACCTGCCCGATGGGCACGCCGCTGAAGGTGACGCGCATCTCTGATCAGGATCCGGCATTCCTGCGGTTCATCGAGAGCAACGGCCTGAAGCCTGGCGAGTCGATCGAGGTTGAGACGCGCGACGCGGCCGCCGATTCGGTCCGCTTGCGCGGGAAGAATCGCCGCGAGATTACCATCGGCGCGCGGGCGGCGTCGAAGCTGCTGGTCGAAGCCGATCGATGACGTGCGCAGGCCTTCGGACCGTGTGAACAGATGGGCTGTTTTACCGCAGAGCCCGCAGAGCACGCCGAGAATTTCTTGACGTTTTGTTCTCCGGGGTCTCGGCGGTTAACGGTGCTTGAGCCCCGCGCCACGGTTGTGACGACGTATCAGGTTAGAGAGACCGCAGAAACACCAGCAGGTGCTGCCGGTCGTCGGGCGACAACTGCAGGAACCCGCGTCGGGCAAGCTCCGCCTCGCCTTGATGCCGGAGGACGGCGCTCTCGATGGTCGCGATGCTGCCGTCGTGGAGCAACGGCCGCCGAAGGCGCAGTCCCCACAGCGCCGGCGTTCGGATTTCTTCCGGCGCCGCAGCGCCCTGCTGGATGCCGTCGCCGGTCCCGATATCGTGAAGCAGCAGATCAGAGAAGAGCGCCACGGTCTTGCGGTTGAAGAGCGGGTTCACGCTGGGACCAGTGGTCAACGCTGGCACGTGGCAGCGCGCGCAGCCAATGCCATCGAAGATTCGCTCCCCGTCACGCACGATGGCATCGACGGGGCCGCGCGCCACGGGCGCGAGAAAGCGCATGAAGCTCTCGAAGTTATCGATGCCGCGGCGGTGCGTGAGCGGGTTGCGCACGTCCTCGGGATCCGGCCTCNNNNAGGCGCATCTGATCCGCGCCGATCCCAAAAGCGAACTCACGCGGAAACAAATCGTTGGTGATGCCCATCTCGTTCCGGTACGCGTCGGCGCCGAAGGCAAGCAGCGTGGCGTGCTGCGCCTTCCATCCGAAGCGGCCGACGCGACGGTCGCCGGTCGCCACGTCGGTGACGATCGCCGCCCGGCCGCTGATCCCGTCGCCGTTGCGATCGAACGGATCCTCGAGCGCCAGGAGCGTCTCGTCGGGGATGGCTTCGACGAGGCCCGCGCCAAAGAGCGGAATCGGCGCGCGATGCGCCACGACTGTGACATCGGCGGGCATGATCGGCTGGCAGCCGTGTAGCGGCACCGAGAACAGGTGCATCAAACTATCACCCGCGGCGTTCAAGCCGCGGAATTTTCCGTCTTCATCCTGATAGGCGGCGCGCACCTCGACGATGACGCCGCTTCCGCCGATCGCTGGAACGCTGTGGCAGACGGCGCAGCTCGTGCCGTTGAAAGCCGGACCGAGCCCATCTTCGGCGGTCTCGACTTCGGTGAAATCGTTGAGTCCCAGACGGAACTCGGTAAATTCGACGGGCGTGATTCCCG
>QHWL01000473.1:3290-8145 GCA_003222555.1 Acidobacteriota bacterium
CGGAACGAGCTCCCGTACCTGTTCGGCGCCAACGGACACGAGCAGAAGACAGACTGCCCACGCGATGGCTCCCGCGGCGAATCGGTGCATCTGTCTCATCGCGTTGCTGGTTGGTCGGTCAGCGCTCGCACGACCAGAACCCCTCGCATGAAGTCGTGCCCGGCGCCGCACATGCGGTTGCATTCGAAGGGATAGCGGCCGGGCCCGGGCGCCTTGAAGACGACCACTAGCTCCTTCCCTCCACGTTTCGGAATCGTCACGTTCACGTCGGCGCCCTCGATGTGGAATCCATGAGCGGTGTCGTCGCTTGTGAGACGCAGCTCAACCTCTTCTCCGGCGGTGACCGCAATTTCCGACGGCGTGAACGTGAAACGTTCGGCAGTGACAGGAATCACGCGGCGATCGGGCGACTGCAGGGCCCTTGCGCCGGCCGCACACGCCAGCGCCAGCAGGATGACGAAAACAGAAAGTCCCACAGGGTTCTTTCTCATGTCAGAACCACCAGCCAAGGCCGATGTTGACGCTGTTGGGAGATTTGACGATACCACTCCGGTTTCGCACGAGTGTGTAGTCGGCCTTCACAGCGATGTCAGGATCGGGATAGTAGGTGATGCCGGAAACCCAAGCATCGCGATCGAACTGCTGCAGCGGGAGAAACCCCTCCGGCATGCGAAATTGCGTGTCGGGTCTCTGGCAGGGCCATCGGCCCACACGCGGTAACCGGCCTCGCCGTAGAAGCCGCGCAGGCTCCGAGCGATGTTGGGAGACACGCCAGTCACGCGCGCCAGCGCGTCGTTCAAGCGGCCGGCGTCCCGAATCCAAACCTGGGCGAATTGACCGCGCGTCTCCAGCCGGCCCCGCTTGTAGCGCACGTCGGCTTCGCCGATGCGGACGCCGGCGTTGAGACGCCGCAGCAGGAAACTCGACTTGTCGGTCCATCCGCTCACACCGACCGTGAGATTGCGCGTGCCAACCCATTCGAGGCGGCCGGTGAAGCCCACGTTCCGCACGTTGGCTTGGGAGCCCTTCTGCCGGCCGTTCCGGATTCCCTCGTCGGCGGAGAACTCGGTGGCGTCGAGAGGCGCCATCACGTACGCACGGTACCGCAAGCCATGGGCGACTTCGCCATGCACGCCGGCCCCGGCTTCGAACCAGGTTGACGGTACGATGACGGAATCGACGAACGGTCGCTCCACACCGTTGAAGACGGGCGGTTCGTGCCGCTCGTTGATGATGCCAATCGGGACGAGCAGCATGCCGGCCCGCACGTTGAAGCCGCGCGTCAGGAGAAAATCGAGGTACGCCTGCTCGAGCTCCACTTCGCCGGCCTTTTCCAGGCCTTCGACAAATGCATGCTCCAACTCGAGCTCGCCGACGAACCGGATCCGCGAAGAGAAGCTGTGATTGAAGAGCAGCACGAAGCGGTGAAAATCGAGGACACCGTCGTTCCCTTCGGACTTGTTGAAGTGAAAATCCATGTAGCCCGAAATGGGGCCGGTGGAGGAGTCGGAAGACGACTGCCCGGTCGCTTGAGCCTGAGCCGAGCCGCCAAACGCGAGGGTTATGGCAGCAGCCAGTGCTGATATTGACCGTTCAAAAGACATATTTTGACTAGACAATAATACGGTCGAGGCGGGTTCTCGTCAACACCCTCCGCCCACCGATGTAGTCAACTATCGGCGGCGGCGAGGAATCTGGTTAGATCGCGTTCGGACCGCGGTTCATCGAAATGGTTTCGGGGAGGTTGATCGTTTGACGCGCATGACTCGTGCCGCGCTCATCGCCGTCTGCGTCCTCGCCACAGGTTCGGGCGCTTATGGGCAGCAGCCGTCTCTCCCGATCGAAGAGCCTCTTCAACCCGACAGGCCAGACGTCACCAACGGCACACACATCGTCGGCGCCGGTCTGCTGCAGATCGAGTTCGGCGGGCTCTACACCCGCAGCACGCCGGTGCAGCGCGCGTTCGGATCGCCGTTTAGCGCGCGGATCGGCCTGCTCGACTGGCTCGAGGCTCGTATCGGCACCGACGGCTTTCTGACGCAGACCGACGGTAATTCGCGCGCGACGGGGATGGGCAACGTGCAGATCGGTGCGAAGCTGAGGCTCTGGGCCAGCCCGGGCGGCATTCCCGTTCTGTCGATTCTGCCGACCGTCAATCTGCCGACCGCGAGCGCCGACAAAGGGTTGGGGTCTGGCGAGACCGACTTTACGCTGGTGTTGCTGACCGGCACAGACATCGGCATGCGCGGACACATCGACTTGAACTACGGCATCGGCAACATCGGCGCGGGCGGCGGCAATCCGCATTTCGTCCAGCACCTCGTGTCGGTGTCAGCGAGCCTCGCGGCGAGCGAACGATGGAACCCGTACGCCGAAGGCTACTGGGTCTCGCGGCAAAGCGTCGAGGGCGGAGCGACGATCGCCGTCGACATCGGCGCCATCTACACCGTCTCGCCCAGGCTGGCCTTCGACGGCGGTTTGCAAGCCGGCGTGAGCCAGTCGGCTCCTGACGTCGCGGCGTTCGGTGGCGTCTCAATCGTTGTCGGCCACGTGCTCGGCGGCCACGGCGTCCACCAACGGCAACGCAAGCCGCAGAGGCGGGCGGTGCCCAAAGCGCCCAGCCCGCGTCGCTGACGCGTTACTCTTCGAAGGCCGCCTGCGGGTCCAGCGTGTCGATTCCGGGACGGACCCGTTGATCTTGTTCCGACTCGGCCGCGCGTGCGACGCGCTGTTCGACAAGGAAGTACAGCGTCGGCAGCACCATCAGCGTCAGCAGCGTCGCGGAGACCAGTCCGCCGATGACGACGACCGCCAGCGGCTTTTGCACTTCCGAACCGATGCCGTGCGACAACGCCATCGGCAACAACCCGAGCATCGCCAGAAGGGCCGTCATCAAGACGGTGCGAAGACGGACCGCGGCACCCGTCAAGACCGCCTCGCGCGGCGGCAGCCCCTGCCCGCGTAATTGGGCGAAGTAGCTGACCATGACGACGCCGTTGAGGACCGCCTGGCCGAACAACGCGATGAAGCCGATCGCCGCCGACACGCTCAGGTGGATGCCCGTCAGGTACAACGCGACGATGCCGCCAATCGAGGCGAGCGGAATGTTCGCCAGGATGATCGCGGCGTTCCTGACCGACCCGAAGGCGTGGAACAGCAGAATGAAAATCAGAAAGATGCTCACTGGCACGATGACGGCCAGCCGCGTCATCGCCCGCTGCTGGTTCTCGAACTCGCCGCCAAAGGTGACGTAGTAACCTGGCGGAAACGCGACACCTTCTGCGACCTTCTGCCGGGCCTCCTGAACGATCCCGCCCATGTCTCTGCCGCGGATGAACACGGCGATGGCGACGAGCCGCGATCCGGACTCGCGGCTGATGTTCATGTTGCCCGCCCGTACGGAAATGTTCGCGACCTCCGCCAGCGGTACGCGCGGGCCGGCCGGGGTGTCGACCAGAACATTCTTGATGCCGGCAATGTCCCGCCGATCCTCGTCCCGCAAGCGAACTGCCACGCCGAATCGCTTCTCGCCTTCCCAGATCTCGGTCGCGACTTTTCCGCCTAGGGCGGTTTCGATGACATCCTCGACGTCCGCCACGTTCAGGCCATAGCGGGCGGCGCGCGGCCGATCGACCTCGATCTGAAGCTGCGGCACTTGTCCGCCACGATCGATGAATGCGCGCGAAACGCCGCGAACGCCGGACACGATGCGAAGCGCCTCCGACGCCTTCGCCCGCAGCGTCGCCGGATCGTCGCCGAACACCTTGATGACGATCTGCCCGTCAATCTGCGAAATGCTCTCGAGAACGTTGTCGCGGATCGGCTGAGAGATCGCGGGGTCGAATCCGGGAACGCGGCCGACCGCTTCTTCGATTTGCGCCGCCAGCTCCTCGCGAGTGAGACGGCGCGACCACTCGGCTGGCGGTTTCAGATCGACGAAAAACTCGGCCATGTTGATGGTCTTCGGGTCGGTCCCATCTTCGGGCCCTCGGGGAACTGGCGAATAATGCGCCGCACCTGGGCGCAGAGCCGCGAGGCCTGAGCCACGGATATGCTCGACGGCAGCATCAGGTTCACCCAGAGCGTCCCCTCGTTGAGCTCGGGCAGGAACTCCGTGCCCAGCCTCGGAACGAGCGCCATCGCGACAACGAGCGCTCCGACGGCACTGGCGAAGACCACTGCCGGCCGGGCCAACGCGCCGTCCAGCACGCGGCGATACACACGCCGGCAAACATCGACAAGACGGTTCTCCTCGCGTGGCACGCCGCGGCCGAGGAGGTAAAAGCACAGCAACGGCACCAGCGTGATTGAGAACAGCAGCGAGCCCACCAACGCCGACGACACCGTGTACGCCATCGGCGCGAAAATTCGTCCTTCGTGCCGCTGCAGGGTGAAAATCGGAATGTTGGCGACGATGATGATGAGCATCGAGAAGAGCGTGGGCCGACCAACCTGCACGGTCGCGTCCAGAATGGCGCGGCGGGCATTTTCACGGCTTCCGGAGGCGCTTCTGCGCTCGCGCGGCCGCTCAGCAAGCGTTCGAAACACGTTTTCGACGACGATCAACGATGACGGCGCCGTCGACGATGATGCCGAAGTCCATCGCGCCTAGCGACAGCAGGTTCGCCGGAATGCCGCGAATTCTGAGGCCGATGAAGGTGCCCAGCAGCGACAGCGGGATGATGGCCGCCACAATTGCGGCCGCGCGCGCGTTGCGCAGGAAGATGTACAACACGAGCGAGACGAGCAGCGCGCCTTCGAGCAAGTTCCGGAATACCGTCGTCAGCGTCGTTGCAATGAGCCACGAACGGTCGTAGTACGGCACGATCCTGACGTCGCGCGGCAGCACCGAATG
>QHWL01000474.1:0-1618 GCA_003222555.1 Acidobacteriota bacterium
AGCGGCCCGCTGTGATCGAGCATGGCTTCCATGAGCGCCTGCTTCACTTCACCGCGGTACGCCTCTTCGGGATCGTTGAGAATCGGGTCGCTCGGCTGTTGGGTCTCGGCCCCGGCAGGGGCGATGGCAGACGACTCGGCCGCCCTCCGCCCGTCCGCGACCGTCCGCCCCGAGGTGCGCGTCACTGTCGTCATCGGACCGACCTGCAGCTCAACCCGCTCGAGCGCCTGCCGCAGGTTGGGATCGCCGGCCGCTTCGATGTGTGCCTGAAGAGCCTTCAGCGCACTCTCGAGTCCTAAATCGTTCTGATCGAGCGTCCTGAAGCTCCACGCCAGCGTCCCTGAAAGCGACGGCACCTCGACATCGAAGAACACGCCGTAGCCCTCGAGGCGAAAGCCGCGGACGCGTGCGTTCTCCGAAAGGAGCATTTGCGCCGGCAACAGTGCTTGCAGCCGATCGCGCGTTACCGCCGCACCGTGCTCGACGGCGCCTTCGAGCACGCGCTCCATGACGCCGATCTGGTAGCGCAACTGCTTCTGGTCCGCGATCGCCCTCGCTGTCGACTCGTTCTGCGCCGCGGCCAGTACGCCCGACATCCCGAGCACAAGGCCGGCGATGGTAACGGTCCGGCTCAAGCCGGACACCGCATAGGCTTTCCTGCTCACTGATGACCCCCCTACATTTTCTTGTCGCGCGTGGGGCCCCACCCCCACGCGCTCTATCAGCATTTTCCTGTGCTCGCGGGGCCCCACCCCCGCTCGCGACGGCCGCGGGCGCTGCGCTCGAGCGTAGACTGTCGCGCTCGGGAGAAGGCTGTCTATTGTTTCTGCGAAACCCGCACGAGATAATTGAGCAGCTCGCGCTGCTTCATGGCCTCGACCCCCGTGTTGTTCTGGATCAAGCCCAGGCTGCGATCGATCTTCACGAGGTCGGCCTCCCGCTGTGAGTTCACGTCGCGGATGACTTGAGCGACGCGCAGCGCGAGCTCGCGCTGCTGTTTGCGTTCGCTGTCCTCCACCAGCGCGCGCACGCGCCGCAGCATTTCCGCGTCGCGGGCGCCGTTGGCTGCAGCAGACCCAGTTTGCACGCTCGCCGCCTGCATGGTGACGCCCGGCGCCCCCGCCGCCCGGAATTCCGTGCGGAGCTTCCGCTCGAGCGCCGGCGGTTCACTCCGTCCTGCGCGACGCTCAGCGCGCGGCCCTGCATCACTGCGGGCGCTGACCAGCCGGTGCGCACCGTCAACCCTTCGCGGTCGTAGCGCACGTCGAGGTTCGCAAGACCTGCCGAGACGCCGAGAAACACCAGCGCCGCCGCGACCTGAGCCCAGGCCGGCATCTCGGCCAGCGTCGTCCAAACGCGCGCGCGCGGGCCGCCTTGCGGGGCTGAACGGCGTGTGAGAGCGCGCAGCGGATCGGGCGGCGCCCATTGCTCCAACTGGGCGCGGACCCCGTTCAACTCAATGAGCTCCTTCCGGCAATGCAGGCATCTGGCAAGGTGCGCGTCGAATGCCGTGCGTTCAGCCGGCTCGATGTCGCCGTAGACATATGCGACGAGGACCTCGTCGCGATCGCCACCGTATCCGCAAATCATGTCAGTCATC
The DNA here is from genome assembly GCA_003222555.1 of Acidobacteriota bacterium. Lineage (GTDB taxonomy): Bacteria > Acidobacteriota > Vicinamibacteria > Vicinamibacterales > CAVVIG01 > JAHFUJ01. The sequence goes on from QHWL01000474.1 coordinate 1,601, forward strand.
ACTTCAGTTCCTGCCGGA
>QHWL01000474.1:1806-5300 GCA_003222555.1 Acidobacteriota bacterium
AAGATGATCGCCGTGCGCTGTTCTTCTGGCAAGAGGGCCATCGCGCGTTCCACCGTACGCGTGAGGTCCTTTCTGGCAACGAGATCCTCGATCGATTCCGACGGCTCGCGTGCGGCAGCGAGGTCCATCAGGTCGACGCCCTCCGGCGCCTGTACGACCGGCGTCCGGCGTTCGCGACGCACCCAGTCGCGGCACAGATTCAACGCGATACGATAGAGCCACGAGGAGAATTTTGCCTGCCCGCGGAAGCCCTTGAGGGCCCGAAACGCGCGCAGGAAGGTTTCCTGACACACGTCGCGCGCATCCTGCTCGCGGCCAATCACCCGGTACGCGAGGGCATAGATCGGGCGTTCCCATCGAAGGATGAGCTCGTTAAAACTGTCGGCATCGCCGCGGATCGATCGCGCGACGAGCTCTTCGTCCGTCCACGTCATGCGGAGCGCGGAAGGTCCTCTTTTCTCATCAACTAAGACGGTTGACAGCCAAAGACAGTCGGGCTGTGGACCTTCGAAACGGTATTATATCGCCTGTCTAACCCGTAACCCAATACGATTCTGATAGTTACAGCTGAATGGCTCGGTGCCGACGATGTTTCCCGCGGCAGTTGGCGCGCGTCAATCTTTCGCATACAATCGCCGGCCAGGGGCGCCCTACGTCGCCCGCGACGAAGTCGATGCCCCGAGACACCCGAACTCGCCGACTCACCCGTTCGGTCCCCCGCGCGGAGTCGACGAAACAGGGCGGCGCGGAAACCACGGCCCCTCCAATCGTGTCGCTCCTTGCCGGCATGGCCCGGCTCATCGACGTGCTGCCGCACCTGCACCAGCACGCGATCGACGTGACGGGCGGACGGTGCACGCTGCTGTTCGAGCACAACCCGCGCACCGGCGTGATGCAGGCGACCTCGGGCTACGGCCTCGACGTGCTGCGAACCGATCCATGGATCCCCGATCCGGAGGAAGCGCTGCTCGCCGACGGGGCGTTCAGACGCCGCACGCCCACGTTGGTCGCCGACGCCGATCGGCAGACGCCAGACCTCGCGTCGCGACTCGGCAGCCGCTCGGTGTTGGTCGTACCACTCGTGCAAGGCGACGAGCGCATTGGGATGCTCGCGGTTGGCTTTCCCGATCCCCCTTCGGCCACGGCCACCGCTCCAGCTGTTCCGCTACCGTCAGCGCGACGAGCTGCAGCGCGATCTTCGCGAGCTCATCGACGAGTTCTCGGGCAGCCTGTCGGCGACGCTGAACCTCGCAGCGGGCCTCGACATCTTCTGCCACGGCGCCAAGCGCCTGTTCGGAGCCGATCGCACGTCGGTCTGGATTCACGATCGGCGCACGCGGCAGGTCGTGCTGGAGGCGTCCTCCGATCCGGAGCACTTCGCGCGCGGCGTCTGCGTGAGCACCGACGACGCGACGGCTCCCGCCGCGGTCGCCATGCGGCGTGTTCGCGCGGAGATCGTCTCCCGGTCGGGGGAAGCCGTGACGTCGATGGTCACCGTGCCGCTGCGCGGCTGCCGGCGGGCGCTTGGGACGATCGTCTTCGATGGTGTGCGGGTCGAAGCCGGCAGCGAGCTCGACTTGCTCGACCGGGCCGACGAGCTCGGCCGCCAGCTCTCGAGTGCCGTCGAAACCATGCAGCTGATCGAGGATTTGGTGCAATCGCGCGGCGAGCTCGAGAACACGTTCGACTCGATCGCCCACCTGGTGGCAGTGGCGGATCGCCAGGGGCGGTTGGTTCACGTCAACCAGGCGTTCGCCAGCCGCCTTGGCCGCTCCCGCGACGAGCTGGTCAACTGTCCGGTCGCCGAGTGCCTTGGCCCGGAGCTGGTCGCCTGGCTTGCGGCGAACGAGTCGGCCGGCGTACGCCCGGAAGGGCAGTCGCCCACCACCCGGGAGATCGTGGACCCGGTGTTGAAGGGCCAGTTCGTGGTGACGCTCAGCGATCTCGTGAACCGCGACCGCGAGCGCGCGGGCAGCGTCATCGTGGCTCGCGACCTGACGCCGCAGACCAGGCTCGAAGCCGAGCAGGAGGAGCTGCGCAAGCGGCTGACCCAATCCGAGAAGCTGGCGGCGCTCGGGCAGTTCGTCGCCGGCATCGCCCACGAACTGAACAATCCGCTGCAGGGCGTGCTCGGGCACCTCGAGCTGCTGCGCGCCACCGACGCGTTTCCCAAGCAGCTTCGCCCGGAAGTGCAGACGATTTACCGCGAGGCGGATCGCGCCGCGAAGATCGTGCGGAACCTGCTCGTCTTCGCGGGGACGCGGCAACTGGCGCGGCGGCCGGTCAGCCTCGCGGCGGTGCTGCAGAGGGTGCTCGCACTGAGAGCGCCCGCGTGCCGTGCCGTCGGCATCGAACTCGTGCGACACTATGACCAGAAGCTGCCGCGCGTGCAGAGCGATCCGCTGCTGCTGCATCAGGTGTTCCTCAACATCGTGATGAACGCCGAGCAGGCGATCGCTGCGACAGAGCGCCCCGGACGCATCGAGATCTCCGCATTTGTCGCGAACGCGGGAGATCGGGTTGTCGCGACCGTGCGCGATACGGGCAGCGGAATTCCACCGGAGGTGCTGCCGCGGATCTTCGAGCCGTTTTACACGACGAAGGAGGTTGGCCAGGGCACCGGGCTGGGCCTGGCGATCGTCTTCGGAATCGTGCAGGAGCACGGCGGGCACATCGGTGCGGCGAACCATCCCGACGGCGGCGCGGTGTTCACGATCGAGCTGCCGGCGACGCCGGCGTCCGCACGGGCCGCGGACAAGGTTGCTGACGCATGATGGATGAAACGTTTCTGACGACCGAGGAGGTGCTGGAGTACCTCCAGGTCAACCTCCGAACGGTGTACCGGCTGATCAAGGCCGGGAAAATCCCCGCCGTGCGGGTTGGACGCCAATGGCGCTTCAGGAAACGGGACATCGACGCCTGGCTCGACAGCCAGCGTCCGCGCGGCGCCACGCGCGCCGCCGCCGCCGCGCCCGCGCGTCCGGTCACTGGTGCGACGCGGCCTCGCGTCCTGGTCGTCGACGACGAGGCGAGCATCCGCGATCTGCTCTCGAAGACGCTCGCGTTGGCCGAATACGAAGTCGACGTCGCCCCCGACGGCCGATCGGCGCTCGAACGCATGCGGATGTACGCCTACGATCTTTTGATCGCCGACCTGAAAATGCCTGGAATGGACGGCTTGACGGTCATCCGCGAAGCGAAGCGGTACAAAGTGGATCTGCCCGTCATCATCATCACGGGCTTCTCCACCGAGTCGAGCGCGATCGAAGCCGTGAACCTCGGCGTCGCCGGCTATCTCACCAAACCGTTCCGCGTGCCGCAAGTGCTCGCCGCGGCCGCGAAAGCGCTCGGCGAATAGAAGGTAAAAGGCAAAAGGTAGAAGGCAAAAGGTTCCTTTTTCCTTCTAGTCTAGGGATGGGCGACGATCACCGTGTAGGTGATGGGCGCGATCTGGTTTCCGACGTCGTAGACCTCCACGCAGTAAAGTCCGGCGT
>QHWL01000475.1 GCA_003222555.1 Acidobacteriota bacterium
TGCGGTCGCGTCGTTGACGATGGTAATAAGCGGACTATCGAGGTCGAGCTCCAGCCCGCGCCCCAGCCCATAGTTGACCCGCATGTTGATGGTATTTTGTCGCCGGTGGGGCGCTTGGGAGAACTGCAACCAGTCGTATTCGTTGAACGCCTCGACATGCACCCAGCCTTTGGGTGTCACATCAGCGTCGTCGGTCGAGAACGGTTGCTGGGCACGAGCGCTCAGCGGCCACAATCCCGTCACGACGAACGCGAGTAGCGCGTTACGACGCCCGGTGCGACGCAAGGTTGGCCAACAGCGCGAGCTGCTGCTCCTGCACCTTCATGAGCTCGACCCATTTCTGATCGCGGATCTCATCGAGCTTGGCGTGGAGCGCGACGATTTCCTCGTAGTCACGCTGAGCGTCCAGTCGATCGTGAGCCGCCTGACGATTCTGGCTCATCATGATGATGGGGGCTTGCAAGGCCGCCACGCACGAAAGCACTAAATTCAGCAGGATGTACGGATAGGGGTCGAACGCTTTGGCGATGACGGCGTTGATCAACATCCACACGGAAATGGCGGCGAAGGCGAGACCGATGAACGTCCAGCTGCCACCGAAGGCAGCGACGTGGTCGGCTAAGCGAGCACCAAGTGACACCGGGACCTGAGTGATGTCGCGTGCCACGCGTTGACGATGGATGAACCGGTCGATGATGTGTCGTTCCGTCGCGTTCAGGCGCACGATCTCGGCGACCAACGGATGCGTCTCAGTCATATTTCTCCTCGCAGGTACCGCTCCGGGCACCTATTTTCTCAGAATCCGGCCCTCGCGATTGATCGTACAGGCCGCGGTCCCTGTGCTCGTCGTTTTCCGACTGCTCCGATAGCCGCGCGGGGGGCACAGAGGCGCCGCAGCGCCCAACGCCTGGACGATGAGCATTCACTCTGATCAAGGAATACACACCGCATTGACAACGCGTTGACGTACGCGCCGCAGGGGTCGAACGTTTCAGTGCAGTTCTCGGAACCGCCGACGGGAATTCGACTGGTAGTCGGTTCATTTGGGCCACGAATGGCTTCCGGTGAGGCTGACGGGATCTTTGACTTGTTTTTCAGAGGGCAAAAGGCTGCGATGCTCGAGCCCGAAGGAACGGGATTTGGGCTTTATCTCGCGCAATTCATTGCGGGTTGTTTTAGAAGTCAGATTCGCGTGTTTCAGGATATGAGCCGGCAGAGGTCCGGCCGGTATTGGACCGAGTTCGCCATAGAGTTACCGAAAGCCTCGACATAAAGGCGCGGCCGTGCCTTCGCTCGCGAGTGTAACCCGAATGGCCCGCAACCCCCAGGAAGGGGTTGAAATCCGATGATTTAGGTACGCCGACTGTTCCATCCGGAACCGCTGGATAGAGACGCGAAATTCGCGCAAATGAGCCGGCTTTGGGAGCGAGGCGAGCGTCCGTCCCGATAATACGCCGCCTCGCGCGAACGGTTTGCCGGTACTGCACACGTGTTAGCTTCGTCGATGGACTCTGAGCGCCACTTGTCCGCCGTACCTCACTCCAAGCGTGACGCCAACGGCATCAAATCGATGGTTCTTGTCGTCGACTTCGAAGCGTACGCGTCGATTCATCAGGGACCGTTCAGTCCAGCGCACGTCTCCGTTGCGCTGCGTGTAGCACACAATTCCGCTGTCTGTCGTGACGCGAAGGCGGGGGACCGCCGCCCCGGTTTGGTCGTCCACCACTCGTATCGTGAACGGCGCTGGCACTCCTAGAAACATCGAGCCGAGCAGGATGACGAGCAGCGACGCCGAAATCTTCCCCATGACTGTGATGGTAGCGGACTGCCGAGACGGCGGCAAGGTCCGTGGCTTGGGTCGGGATCACTCCCGCGGCCTCGAGTTCCGCGGCGTAGATCGCGTCCTTCAAGCGGCCTCGAACGAAACACTCAAACTCCCAGGCGGATTTGTCCACCGTGATCACAGGCGCGCCGCCGCCAACTCCCTCACCCCTTTTGCGCGGCGCCGTCATGTGGCACTCTTTACACTTCGGCGCTCGATTGTGAACGCGGGCGCCTAATGGAGGGAGCCTGCATGTTGAACGTCTCACGTCCGCTGGGAATTCGTTTGCTGGCCGTCGCGCTGATGGTTGGTCTGCTTTCACCGGCCGCTGCGCGCGCCGCCGACACGCTGGGTGGTCATTTCGGCATCGTTCTGCCCCTCGTGACGCGGGCCGGCGGCGAAACCCTGTCAATTGGCAATCAGTTCAAGATCGGCTTTCCAATCGGCATCACGATCAAGACCGGCGAGAAAGTGGCGTTCGATCTCGAGCTGGTGCCGACCATCCAGCGGACGCCATACGTCGTAACCCTCACGGTCCATCCCGGCATCGTCTACGCGCTGCCGAACGACTTCGCCGCCGGTATCCGGATGGCGTTTGACGTGAACCAATCGTCCTGGGGGTTCACCCCGCTGCTGCACAAGGGATTGCTCCCCCGTGTTCGGCGAGCTCGTCGTCCCGATCCGATTCCAGGACGGGAGCAACTCGATCGGGTTCGGGGTGCACATCGGATTTGGGTTTTGATCCAACGGCGTGTAATCCGGCTGTCCTGATCGAGGCACGGCTATGAAGACCAGGCTTGCGATGTTCGTCGCGATCGTGCTGGCGCTCTCCACCGCGGCCGCCGCGCAGGCGCCGCCCGCCAATCGGGCGCCGACCTCGGGAACTTTGAGGCAGATCATCCCCGGCCACTACGTGTATACGCAGAACAACGCGGGGAGACTCTTCAACAGCGGCGTCGTCGCCGCGGGCGACGGCGTCCTGGTGTTCGACGCGCTAGATTCGGAAGCGCTCGCGCGCTCGGAGCGAGAGGCGATTGCCGGCATCATCAAACAGCCGATTCGCTATCTCGTGTCCTCGGTGTTCCACGATCCGTTCAGCAAGGGCAATCTCGCCTACGGCGATGTGTTCAAGATCGGGCACGAGAACTACCGTGCTGGCCTGCTCGACCAGATGCAGCGCGGTCAATTGTCAGACCAAGAGCAGCGCACACGGCTGCCGAACGCCACGTTTCGCGATCGCATGACGTTCTATCTTGGCGGCAAGGAGATCCAGGTCCTCTACTTCGGCGCCGCGCACACGAAGGGCGACAGCATCCTGTTCGTGCCCCAGGACCGAATCGTCTACATGAGCGAGGTGTTCTTCAACGACGAATTTCCGAACATGGCGGGCGGGTACGGTGTCTCGTGGATTCGAGTGCTCGATGCGGTGAGAGCGCTCGACGCTGATGTCTTCGTGCCGGGGCATGGGTCGATCCCGGACGATCCGAAGCAGACGCGAGCCGCGCTCGACCGCATGCGGCAGCTCCTCGTCGATGTACGAGACCGAATCCAGGCTGAGATTGCGCGAGGCGCGACCGAAGATCAGACCGTCGCGACGGTCACGCTCCAGCAGTACGAGAAGATGCCGCAGTTCGCCGGGACCAGGGAAGCTGTCGTACGGCGGATCTACAAAGAACTGAAGGGCACCCTTCCGTGACCATCAGAACATCGCGACCGGATTGACCGGCGATCCGGTGGCATTCGGCAGCGCCAGCGGCGTCACCATCAACAGGAACTCGTACTATACGAAAACTCGGCCGAGCCATCAGGCTGCTCGGTGATAGTAGCGGAGTAGTCCACCAAGCCGCGTGCGACACCGGACATCGGCGCCGGGTGGTCCCGTCGGTTCCGGGGCAATCAGGTTCTGGATGGGGAGATCGTCGCGCTGGATTAATGGTGCGCAGACCGTAATGTGCAGTAGCGGTGCTGGCGACAGGCGGATGCTGGGCGCTGAAACGCTAGTCTTCACGCCGAAGACGTGTTCGTGACACTCGCCGCGAGCGGCGGTCGAGCGAACTAATCCGACTGGCTTCTCGGATTTGATGGCTTCTTGAAGATCACCCGTCGACAACAAATGAACACGCCGGTGAACGCCAGGATTGCGGGCACAAGTCCAACGAGCGTCCAAACAGCCTCGGCAAACCAGCCAAACCTGCCAAAGTGCAATTGAGAGAGCCAGAACAAGGCGGTGTCAGTAAAGCGGTCAGCAGGATCGAGAAGAAACAGCGCATTGAATGGTTGCGGAAACGAAAAATAGATACCGGAGAGGCCCCATACTGCGACGAAGCCAAACAACCAGAAGCCGAGCGCGCTGTGCAGGTCCCAGTTGATCCTCGGGAAATGAGCGCTCCAGTCGACGATCAGGCTGCGGCGCCAATGTTTGGTGCCCGGCCACCAGATCACCGCTCCCGTCAGGCAAAGCAGCAGAAGGCAAATTGCGCCGATCCCGTTGACCCAGCGGCCAGTCGGTCCCGCTAGCCAATTCTCGTGCAGATCAACGAGCCACTCGACGGAGACTTTGCCGGATAGCTCGTTGCGAAAGACAATCAGGCTGCCAGATGCGCTCATCACGAGGATGTACGCGGCGGTGACCGCCCCTACCCACAAGTGCGTCTGGAAAAAGGCGTTGCGCGCCCGGGACTTCTCTGGGTGGTCGAGCCACTGCTGCCAGGCGGTCATCTTAGAACCTCTATGTTCTATCCGTTCGAAGCTGACCGTCGATCCTCAGCTCTCGGCTTCGCGCACCAGCGATTTCGTCTTCGAACGCTACACTCAATGAACCCTCGGCCCGGTCCGGAAATTCCACCTGGATGAAGGCGTCGGCCTTCCCAACCGAGACGGTCATGTCGGTGCAGGACAGATCGGACGCAGACCCAAAAGACGCTCGGGGATCTCGTGGCCTGCACGCTGACGCCGTAGCAGCTTGTCCCCTGGGCAGTTCCATGAAAGGAATCGTTGACCTGCTCACCATACGGGTTAACGTAGCAGCGGAGGAACCGAACCCATGGCAAATGAAGCAGACATCGCGGTAGTGTGACCGTCGTGGAAATTCATAAGCGAGGGGAACGATGAGCGACGACAAGCACAACGGCCCGAGAGCGTCCAAGCTCTGGACTTCACACGCCGCACAGACACTCGGCACGTCGGAGAGCGTGGTGCTCGTGCTCATTGGCACGGCGCTCGTGCTGATCGCCGTGCTCTTGCTGTATTCCGGCATGCACGACCTGAACGAGGCGGTTCACCGGGGGCCGGAAGAGATCGAGCGCCGGTCGATCGGGATCCTGAACACGGTATTGTTGGTCATGATGACCATGGAGATCGTCTACACGGTCGCGATCTCACTCGAGTCGCACACGCTCAACGCCGAGCCCTTCCTAGTCATCGGCATGATCGCCGGCATTCGACGCATGCTTGTGATCACCGCCACCTCGACCGAGCAGGAAGCGCACGCCGAACAATTCCACAACACGTTGGTGGAACTGGGGCTCATTGC
>QHWL01000476.1:0-3242 GCA_003222555.1 Acidobacteriota bacterium
GTCGGTCTCGAGCGCGACGTGCTCGTGCCCACTCGCGGCGCGTACGACGTCGGTGATCAGCGCGTTCAGATCGCAATCGCGCCGGTCCAGCGGCAGCGACAGTCGCTGATAGCTGGTGGCCAGCGTCTCGAGATACGCGAGGCTGGAATCGACCGTGCCCCGCCGCTCGGCAAATACCGTCGGAAGGGCGCCGGGCTCGTCCCGCTCGACTTGCGCCAGATGGCGCATCACATTCCGTAGCGGGATGAGGCCGTTCTTGATGTCGTGGTTGACCTGACGGGCCAGCTCGCCGACAGTGGCGCGCCTTTCGGCCTCCCGCACGCGGGCGGTGCTCGTGCGCAGCCGTGCCGCAAGGTCACCGAGAAGCCGGGACAATCTGCCGACTTCGTCCGTGCCGGAATCGAAGTCGACGTCGAGGCGATCGAGATCGAGTACGGCCGTCTTCTCCGCGAGAGCCGCCAGCGGCCCGCTGATACGCGACGACACCCACACCGCCAGCAGCAGAGCGGTAACTCCGGTCCCCGCGGCGGTCAGAAGAAACCATGCATCCGCGCTGCGCAGCAGAGTCCTGAGCGGCGTCAGAGGCTGAGTGACCTCGAGCCGTGCCTGCACCACCTCGAATGGTGCTCCCGCTCCGCCTCGGATCACAGGAAGCTGGAGTTCGCCGACCGCGGAGTCGTCCGTCGTGCCCGGCCTTCGGGGAACCGTCAAGGGCTCTGCGCCAGGGGAGCGCAGCGACACGACGGTCACTCGATCGCGGGCCAGCCGCGCGAGAAAGGCCTCGTCCACGGCCACTCCACCGACCATGGTGAACGTCCGCCCGCTGATGCGGAACGACTCGACGCGCGCCAGTGCGAGAAAGTCGCGTTCGGCGCCGCGGGTCGTCACCAACGCGACGCCGTGCGCGCTGTGCAGCGCCGACACCAGTCCAGACTCGACGCGGCCATGCTCGTTCCGGAAGTGACCGGAGCTGATAATCCGATCATCGCCATCCTGGATCTGGAGCATCGAGAGACCCGTGAGACGCATGGCGGTGCCCGCGTAATCGAGCAGATAGTTCCGCTCCGACTCGACGCCGGCAACCGCCGCGAGACGAAACCGATTGTCGTTCAGAAGCGCGCTCTCGAGCGACGCAAGCCGCTCAGCAACGCTGGCGCTCTCGCGAGCGAGATCTTCGCGAATGACCTCGACCGCCCGATCGACACGAAGCTGGTACTCCTCTGAGAGACGCCTGGCCATCTCCTGCCGGAGTCCGAACGCAAGCAGGGCAATCGGGATCACCACGACGGCAGCGAAGGCGAGGAGCAGGCGGGTCCGCAGGCTCATCACTCATCTCGAATCGTTCGCGCCCCCGATGACCAATCCCCCATCCCCTTCTGCAGTCACACCCGATCGCCCGCGCCGCACAATGGCTTGCACCCGTGTCTCAACCAGCGGCACGATGGTCTCGGGATCGAGCCATCGGGCGCCATCCATCAGGGCCTGCAGGTCGCGGCACGCGTCGACCGGCCGGCTGTCGAGAGAGATCACGTAACCCGCGTCGGTTCCCAGTCGCCGTGCCAGCGCCAGCGCCTCGCCCGTCAAGCCGGTGGCACGCTGGTATGTCCGCTTCGGACGGTCCGGAAGGAGCGCGTCGAGCAACGCCGCTGCCGCAGGGCCGGATGCAGGGACCAAGCCGACAAAGCGCTCGGCCAGATCGCGCGCCGCGCCGTCGCGCGCGTCGTACACGATCCGCGGAGTGGGTAGGGATTGGTCGCGCGGCGGAGAAAGAGTCACGTCGCAATCCGGCAACATCTGCCACCAGAATGGGCCGCGCGCCCCCCGCGCCTCTCCTCGAACCGCATCATCGGCGAGAACCTGCCGCGCGTCCTCCGACAGCGAGGGTGACGAGCGCGAGCGCCCCGGCGTCAGGAGCACGTGGATGCGCTGCCAGGCCAGCGGTACAGACTGAAATTGCGGGAGCGTGGCAGCGTAGTCGAGCGCCGCGGGATCCCGTGTGAGCAGAAGGTCAACTCCGTCGTCCAGGAGATCCCGCGGGTCGCCGGGAGCGACCAGAAACCGAATGGTCGATAAATTGTCTCGAGTGACGGTAATCACCATTGCGGCTTTGGCGACCGTGGTGTGACCTTCTGGTGCGATCCGGGTGGATCGTGTTCCGAGCGGCCACGGTGAATCGACAACGGACCTGGCGATCGCCAGATCGGGATGCGCAAGCGCTGCGGGCACGTCCCCGCGTTGACTCCGCAGCGTGATCGCAAGGGCTCGGCCGCCGACGAGAGCGATCGATTCGACGAGACGACTCACGTACGGCCGCAGCTCGTCTCCGCTGCCGTCGCGGGTCCAGCTCGCCCGCACGTCAGCCGGCGTGAGCGGCGCGCCGTCGGAGAAACGGGCGTTCTCCCCCAATGTGACGATCCAGGTACGGCCGTTTGGGTCGATCTGCCACGAGGCTGCGAGGCCGGGACGCACACGTCCATGGCAGTCCACTCGGACCAGCGTGTCGTAGAGCTGGCGGAACAGCAATCGCTCGCTCTCGTTCGACGGGTGGGGTGCGTTCGATGGATCGATTCGGTCGCTGAGGGCAACAGTCGTAATCGGTTCACCCGGTTCAGCGATCAACGCACAGTCGACGGATCCGGCCTCGGGACCGAGCGCCGGTGTCGCCGGAAGCGGCACTGGCGGCTCTGGCGTGGAGGCAACCGTACTCGGGGGTTCCAGCGGCCGGTCCGGCCGTCGGGGGACGGGCACTCCCGCCGGGCTGATACGCGAGCTGCAGGCCCAAGTCATCGCCTGAAGGCACACAATGAACCCAAACGCGGCGGATCCGCGACGCATCAACTTCATGTCTTTCGCCCATAATAGCCGTTATTCCATCAGCTGCACGCGGATGGTGGGATCTCGATATTCCCATTGTACAAGCGGCTCCAAGTACGTTTTGTGAAGCCGACGATCGTGGGGTATCGGAACCCGGACGAGGGCGCCTGACTGAAGTTGAGAATGGTCTGCCCGGAACGTGTCGATGTAATTCCGATACGCTGCCGTTCGCGCCACGAAATCCTGTACTCCTCGGGTTGTAAATACCAAGAAACGGACGAACACGGTCATGAAAATCATCGACACGACGGCCAATCGCCAGCGTGACGACAATCTGACGGCAGCGAGACGATCAATGGCAACCATCCCCTCGGCGAACAGCATCGCGAAGCCGATCGCCGGAAGATACAAGTATCTGGACGTGTTGC
>QHWL01000476.1:3262-5456 GCA_003222555.1 Acidobacteriota bacterium
GAAAACCGCGAACGGCAGCAGCGTAATTAGAATCCACAACACGGCCAACCGCGCGAGAGCCGACCCCTTTCTCAAAAGGATGACGGTCGCCGTAATGATTGCGACATACGAGGCAAGTATCCTCTTGCCTATGTAAAGCGAGACGATGTAGTCGAGCACGTTGGTGAGAACATGCCCGCTGAATCCGTAATAACCTTCGAAAGCCAGCCGATTCGAGGCTTCCGCCACCACGTAATTGCGACTGTTGATGCTGAAATCGATCATGAGGTACGCCGCCAGCACAATGGCGAACGGCACATAATCGACAAGCTGCTGGATGGCCCCTGGCTGTCGCCCGAGCGCTCCGCGAAAAAACCGAGCGAACCACCCAACCAGCACCATCATGATTAGGAGCGTCGTGGCGCCTTCGTGTGTAATCAACGCCAGCGCAAAGGTTCCGATCGCTACGATGTAACAGTCCCGCCGACGCGATCGGAGATAGAGGAGAAAGAGCCATAAAGTGAGGCAATAGAACAGCGTGGACAACGGTTCAGCAATGGCGCCCACCCACGCGACCGCATCGACAAATCCAGGCAATACCACGAAAATGATCGCCGCAAAAGCAGCGAACGTGTCGTCGTCTGCAATCGTTTGCATCATGCCGAATACGATCAGGCCATTCAGGGCGTGAAGAAGAATTGCCGCCCAATGAAACGCGGGCACCGAGTGGCCGAACGCCTTGACCGTCAAGTAGAAATACACTTCAACAATCGGCCTGTAGAAGTGATTGTAGCGGCCGAAGTCGACCAGCTTCGCCGGGTCAAAGTACCAGGCACTCACGAGCCACTGAAAGTCATCTTCGATAAAGTACGCGCTGCTAGCTTGCCAGTACGTGAGGACGACGATCACGGGGATGGTGACAAGCGTCGTCCGCTTAATGCCGTGGGACGCCGGTGCACGCAAGGTCGACAGGACGAACGGGCATCAGAGAATTGAGATAGTGTAGCAGTTGCGGAGTGACGACCGAGATGTCGACCTCACCCCGTGAACGAGCACCGCGGCAGTGTCGACTCGCTGAGTGACTCGAGGATCGTGATGCGGTCTGCTTGTGAGTAGCCGTGGGCGCCGCCGAGATCCCCAGCCGCGTGACCACGACAGCCGCGCCGGTGATCGCTTGCTTAAGTGTAGGATGACGTGGATGAGAGGGCGGCGCGTGTGGGTCGGCGCGGCGTGGGTCCTCAGTGCTGGCCTGGCCTCCCAGGGACAAGTGCTGAACCTGCCTCCGCGGGACGTTATCATCCAGTCTCGGGCCTTGATCGACGCCGAGGTGGCGGCCGTCTTGGAGGCCGCGCGCCACGCGGTGGAGAGGCGCACGTTCCGGCTGTCGTACACACCGGGTGGCCCCGGAGCCGACATTCAGATGGGCCCGGGCGGCAGACCTCGGTACATCCGCATGCTCAGTGGACAGGAAGGCCACGCGGAGACCGTGACGTTCCTACACTATACGGCGACGGCGGCCCGTGGGTGTGATGGGATGCCCCGCACCGGCGAGCTCGTGCTGGAGTACGAGCACAAGGGCTCGACTTGGACCGCCAAAGCGCGAATGCGTTCGGAGTTCGAACTCAACAATGCGGCGTTCGAAATGCTCGCGGGGCACCAGGCGCTCACGAGCGGCCCGGTGGAACGACTCAGTGATCGTACACTACGAGCGCTCGTGGCGCCATTCCAGCGTCCCGAGGGCGTGCTCGGAGGGCCGCCCCCCGGAACCCTGATGTCGTTGTGGCTCGATACCGACTCCCTGCTTCCAGTGCGATGGTCGTTGACACTCCCCGCTTCAGCGGAACACGGCATCCCCGCTGGTGTCCCTGATTTCGAAGTGTGGTTCACGTATCTAGATGGACTCGAACTGCAGCCACCGACGGACGTCCCTGCGCCCGCTTGTATTTCCTGACACTCACGGCAGGATGCCCAGGCGGCCCCCACGCAGCAAGTCCCTTGGCGACTCCTCAGGAATAGACTTCAAACCGCTCCACACAGCGGGGGGGCGCGCCTATTGCCCAGCCTGTGTCGCGTCGGGCGTTTCCGAGCCACGAGCGATCTGGGCCCCAGTTCGTGGGCAGGATCGAGCGAGTTCGTGCGTTGGTGATGTCGTGAACTACGGCACACAGTCTGGGGGCGTGGCACCTGGCGGTGGTTGGATGTCGCTCGTGTCGTC
>QHWL01000501.1 GCA_003222555.1 Acidobacteriota bacterium
TCGTCTCGATCATGTCGTCGAGGAGCCGGCGGATCTCGTCGGTGATCACCTCGACAGGGCGAGCGCGATCGTGGAGGAGCGCGTCGCCGTACTTGAGAATCGGCCGAATCATTACTGGTGACCTGCGACGATGGAACGCGGAGGCCGCAGAGGGCGCAGAGAAACGCCTACTCCGGGAAGCCGTTAACGACGCGCTTCACGCCCTGTCTGATGAGCCATTTCACATTGAAATTGATGACCAGTCCCACCTTACACCCAGAAAGGCGTAGGTACGAAAGGACCTGAGCGCCGTGAACCGCCTCGAGCCGTTCAACGGCTTTCACCTCGACGATGACCTCGTTTTCCACGAGAAGATCAATTCGGTACCCGCAATCGAGGGTGCGGCCACGATAGACGAGTGGGAGGGGCTTTTGCCGTTCGACTTGGAATCCCCGCTGAAGCAACTCGAACACCAGGCACGCTTCAATATGCCGATTCCAGCATCTCAGGTCCTAACTCTCGATGAACGCCAAGGGCCGCCGCGATAATTTGCTGGGTCAGTGCATTCAGTCGCTCTTTCAAGCCGTGAGTAAATGCAATTTTCATGCAGGCAGTGTGATCTTGGTCCCGACGCGAGATTCACCATCTGTGGAGTGCTGAGGTTTTGGCTTGGCAAAATTTTCACTCTGCGTGCTCTGCGACCTCTGCGTTTTATGTCGTGAGGGGTCTCACGGCCGAACGAATCTCGCCGCGGTGCGGTCGCGGAACGCCCGCCAGTTGTCGAGTAGCTCGGCGATCGAATCGCCACCGAATTTTTCGATTGCGGCGTCGGCCAGGACGAAGGCCACCATTGCCTCGGCGACCACAGCGGCGGCCGGGACGGCGCAGACGTCGCTTCGCTCCACGGTGGCCGGGCTCTCGGTCATCGTGGCCAGGTCGACCGAGCGCAGCGGTTTCATCAGCGTGGCGATTGGCTTCATATAGTTCGCCGTTGGTGACGCCGCCTTCGAGGCCTCCCGCATTGTTGGTCGGCCGGGCCACACCCATGCCGCTTGGCCGGGCGGCGCCGGCCGGCAGAATCTCGTCGTGGACGCGTGAACCCGGCAGGGCGGCCGCCGCCGGACCGCGGCCGATGCCGACGGCCTTGATCGCCGGGATCGACATCATCGCCTGGGCCAGCCGTCCATCGAGCTTGCGATCCCACTGCACATAACTGCCCAGGCCGACCGGCACTCCGCGGGCGATCACCTCGAAGCTCCCACCCATGGTGTCGCCCGCCTCCCGCGCACGATCGATCTCGGCAATCATCTCCAGCTCGACTTCGGCGTCGACACAGCGAAGCGGCGCATCGGGGCGGATGGCGAACACATCCTCGTAGGTGATCGCGAGCGGATCGGGCAGCGATGCCGATCCGATCGAGATCACGTGACTCACGATGTGGGTGCCGAACTGACCGAGCAGCTGCCGCGCGAGGGCGCCAACGGCGACACGCGCGGCGGTCTCGCGGGCGCTCGCGCGCTCGAGTACGTTGCGAATGTCGTCGTGGCCATACTTCACGACGCCGGCAAGGTCGGCGTGGCCTGGCCGAGGGCGCGTGACGGCGGGACGGTCGGTGCCGGAAGCGTCGGCTGGCTGGTCGGGTTCGACATGCATCGTCCGCTGCCAGTTCTCCCAGTCTTTGTTTGGAATCAGTAACGCGATTGGCGCGCCCGTCGTGACGCCGTGGCGAATGCCGCTCAACGCTTCGGCGCGATCTGACTCGATCGCCATGCGACGGCCGCGGCCGTACCCGCCCTGGCGCCGGCGCAACTCGGCAGTGACGGCGTCGAAGTCCATCGCCAATCCCGCAGGAACGCCCTCGAGGATCGCGACGAGCGCCTTGCCGTGTGACTCGCCGGCGGTGAGAAATCGCAGCATCGGTGCCTCATTCTATCCGAAATATTTGCGCGCTCTGGCCGGCCGGCGCGCCTGATGCCGGGGAAAAAGAGGGGGCCGCGATCTTGCACCATGACAGTTTCGCCGAGGAGGAACAGCGTCATGCAACTCGTCGCGGATCGGTTCGTGATTCGAGACGACGGAGAGGTGATCGACCTGGCCACCGGACACGGCGTCGTTCTGACGATTGCGGCGGCGGGCGGAGGTGCCGACCAGACACGATGGGCCGTCAGATGCCACGCCCTGCACACACTGTGTCACCCTGCGATCGCGCCGTTGCTGGATTACGGCGCACTCGGCGAGTCACAACGATTCGAGGCATGGGGGTGCGGGAGGACGTGGAGCGGAGCCCGCACGCGAGCAGAGCGAGTCGTGGGCGCCGCGTCGTCTTTTTGGCGCGCCTGTGCGCTCACGGTTGGCGGATGCTCGTCGGCCCGCGTCCACCAGGAAACTGGACGCCCGCTTGTGCTGCCAGACGGCGACACGGGATATCCGTGCGATCCGCGGCGAGAGAATGTGCCCAGCGACGAGGCGATTGAACACTGCGGGATCTTGCATGTTGAACGCCGCGCCGAGTCGGCGATCGCGGAGTTGTTGGACGGCGCCCTAGCTCCCAGGCCGCAGGTTGTCGCGCTCTGGGGGCCGGAAGGCGCCGGGAAGACCAGCGTGATATTGGAGCTGGCGCGCGTCGCGCGAATGAGGGGTTTTGTTCCTTTGTCGGTTCGGTTGTTCGGAGCACCCTGGGCGGATCTCGCCGGCGGACGCACGCTTTTTCTCATCGACGACGGTGCGTCGATCGGGTGGAAGAGTCTGCTCGACGCGTCGATCCGTTCGCCGCGTCCGCACGTGCTGGTATTTGCCGGCGTCGAAGAAGTACGCGCGGTTCAGGGGCTGGCGCTCGAACGGCTGTCGCCCGACGCGCTCATGGCGGCGATTCGCCCGATTCACCGTAGCCCTCCAATCGAAGAGCGGGTCCGCCGGGCCGTGCAGCAGGCCGATGGCCTGCCCGGACGGCTGACGGCGTCGTTGTGGCGCGGCGGCGGCGCCGGCTCAGGCGATGGTCCCGTTGGTCCGGCTAAAGCCGGACACTACGTCGGACGCCACGTCGGATCGGCGCGCGGCGTCTGGCGGGCGGCCGAGCGGCCGGCGGTGTATGGCGGCGAAGGCCTCTCCGAAATTCAGGGCGTGGACGCGGCAGCCGCCTCTCGCTGGCCGGTGCGAGGCGAGCTCGCCGCGCTGCGTGGACAGATGCATGCCGCGATGCGACACCTCGAAACCGGTAGACACGCGCCTGGCGACCGAGGGCTGCGTCAGGCCATCGGGTCGCTGGCGCGTCGTGACGACTGGACGAATGCGGGGAGGGGTGCGCTGGCGCTGGCCGCCTCGCTACTCAAGCGCGGACGCTCCCGCGATGCGCAGGCGACTCTCGACGAGGCGAGGGACCATTGGGTTCGCGCGGGAGAGGACGCGCCGCTTGTCGACGTCGCCACGCTCGCCGGCGTGGCGTGGACCGATCGTGCCCGCCTCGACGAAGCCGAAGGCGTCCTCGCGTCTGCAATCGGGGCGGCACGGTCGAACGCCGACACTTTACGCGCCGCGCTGGCCACGCTCGCGCTCGCGCGATGCCTCTTCTGGCGAGGGCGGTACGCCGACGCCGACCAGGCGCTCACGCCCTTTATGAAGGCCGCGCTCCCCGGCTGCACAGCCGCCCGCTTTGCCGTGATGGTCTCCCGCGTTGCCGTGGGCATGCGCGACTACGGCCACGCCGTGTCGTCGGCCGCCGACGCCGTCGGGCGCGCGCGGGCCATCGGCGACGCCCGATTGTCGGCCGAAGCCGCCTGCGCCGCGGCCTTCGCGCATCTGGCGGTGGGAGACGTCGACGCCGTGGAACGTGATGCCGCGGCGTGCGTCGCCGACGCGCGAACGGCGCGCGATCCACTCCGCGCGATCCGCGCCAGACTGATTCTGGCCGAACAGGCCCGGCGATCGAATCGCCGGCCGATGGCCGCAGCTGTTCTCCGTCGCCTCAAGAACATCGCGCCAGGCAGTCTGCCGCCGATTGTCCGCGCGCGCTGCGACCTGCTCGATGATCTCTTATCAGCGCCGACGCCGGCGCCGGCGATCGCGGCTCGTCACGTCGCGGCGACCGGCCTGACGGCGCTCATGCTGTTCCTGCCGGCCGCCGACGCGACCGGTCGGTCTGCGGGGACATTCGATGTGAGTGTGGACGATTTCGTCGACATCCTGCACCTCTGTCAAAGCGCCGAAGAAGAGAGCACGGTGCTCAAGGCCGTCTGCGGCCGCCTTCGGCATCAACTCCGCGCGGTGGCCGTGGCCTTCTTCGGCGTCGCCGGCGCGTCGTGCCTGCCGATTGCATCGGAAGGCGGCCGCATCGAATGCGGGATCGCTGTCCGCGCCGTAGCCAGTGGCATCGCGATTGCGCCCCATCAGTGTGACGATCGGATCGAGGCAGCTTCACCAGTACGCTACGGCGGCTCGACGATTGGCGTCGTCGCGGCGCGGTGGACGCTGGGAGTGTCGCACGATCTCTCGAGGGCGCCGACGGTGTTGACGATGGCGGCGGCCGCGGCGGGGCCGGCAGTGTCGGCGGTGGTGGCGCACCGCGTGCGAACCGCGAGCCCGGCGGCGACCGAGCTGCTTGGCATCAGTCCGGCCATCGCCGAAGTCCGACGCGCAGTCGAGCGAGGAGCGGGCGCGCCGTTCGCCGTCCTCATCGAGGGTGAAAGCGGCTGCGGCAAAGAGCTGGTCGCTCGTGGATTGCACCGCGGCGGCCCACGCCGCGGTCGGCCAATCTGCACGTTGAACTGCGCGGCGTTACCGGACGAACTCGTCGAGTCCGAGCTGTTCGGGCACGCGAGGGGCGCGTTCACGGGCGCTGTCGCCGAGCGCCCCGGGGTGTTCGAGGAGGCGCACACCGGCACGCTGTTTCTTGACGAGATCGGCGAGCTGTCGCTGCGCGCCCAGGCCAAACTCCTGCGTGTCATTCAAGACGGGGAGTTGCGGCGCATCGGCGAGAACGTCTCGCGGCGCGTCGATGTGCGAATCGTGTCGGCGACGAACCGGGACCTGAGGCAAGAGGCGGCGGCTGCGCGGTTCCGGCTCGATTTGCTGTACCGGCTCGACGTGATTCGGATCGCCGTGCCGCCGTTACGCGATCGGCCAGAAGACATCGCCGTCCTGGTGGAGCATTTCTGGCGCGAGGCGACGGGACGCATCGGCAGCCGCGCAACGCTCAGCGCGGCTGCCGTGGCCGCGCTCGCGCGCTACGGGTGGCCGGGCAACGTCCGCGAGCTGCAGAACGTGCTGGCGGCGCTCGTGGTGAGGAGTCCCAAGCGCGGCGTGGTGCCGGCAGCGGCCCTGCCGCCCCAGTTCGGCGAAGCCCGCCGCACCGAGTCGTGGCGGCTCGACGAGGCGCGTCGGACGTTTGACGAGCGCTTCGTCCGGGCGGCGCTGGTGCGGGCCGGTGGCCGACGGACCCAAGCCGCGGCCGAACTAGGAGTGACGCGGCAGGGCCTCATCAAGCTGATGACCAGACTTGGAATCGGCGGTCAGTAGGCAGCAGATCATATGGCGCGACCGATTCAAATCACCCCGCCGTCTGGGTAGCGCGCGCCGTTGCCGAAGCCCATGACGGGGACGGGGCCAGGCGTGCAGAGCGCCTCGTAACCCCATTTGTCGCCGTCGTCCTCACTGGCGCCGTCGAACATCCGCGACGCCCCGACCTCGTCGCTCACCAGGTCGAACGGGT
>QHWL01000503.1 GCA_003222555.1 Acidobacteriota bacterium
AGGGAGCAGAATCATGATTTCCCGACGAGTCTTTCTGAAGGACGGAGCGTTCGCGCTGGTGAGCCTCGGGTTCGCGCCGTCGTTTCTCGCGCGCACGGCGTTCGCGCAAGGGCGGTCCGGCCGTGCGAAGCAGCTCATCGCCATATTCCAGCGTGGCGCCGTCGACGGGTTGAGCGTCATCGTGCCGTTCGGCGAAGGCGACTACTACCGCGCGCGGCCGAGCATCGCGATTGGCCGACCCGGCTCGGGAGAGACTGCCGCGATCGATCTGGATGGCTTCTTTGGATTCAACCCGCGGCTGCAACCGCTCAAACGGCTGTGGGACGCGCGCCAGCTCGCCATCATCCACGCATGCGGGTCGCCGGACGCGACGCGCTCGCACTTCGACGCGCAGGATTACATGGAGACGGCGACGCCGGGCGTCAAGAGCACATCGGACGGCTGGCTGAACCGGTACCTGCAGGCGCGCCACGACGAAGCGGCGACGCCGTTTCGCGCGGTTGCGCTGACGCCGCAATTGCCGCGGATGCTGCAGGGCGGCGCGCCCGCACTCGCGCTCAGCCAGATCGGACAGTTCGGTATTCGCGCCGGGCAGGCCAGCGACCTGGTCGGGGCGTCCTTTGAGGCCGAATACGCGGCTGCCGCGGACCGCGTGCTGAACGGCACCGGACGTGAGGCATTTGATGCGATCAAGATGCTGAAGATCGCCGACCCAGCGAAGTACCAGCCCGACAACGGCGCCGACTACCCGCGCGGCCCGTTCGGCCAGGCGCTCAAGCAAATCGCCCAGCTCACCAAATCGAACGTCGGCCTCGAGGTAGCGTTCGCCGATCTCGGCGGGTGGGACACCCACGTCAATCAGGGCGCGGCGCAAGGCCAGCTCGCCAACAGGCTCGACGATTTCGCGCGAAGCATCGCCGCGCTCGTTGCCGACCTCGGCGACCGGATGGAAGACACGGTCGTTCTCACGATGTCGGAGTTCGGGCGCGCCGTGAACGAAAACGGCAACCGCGGCACCGATCACGGCCATGGGAACGCGATGATGGTCATCGGTGGTGGCGTCAAGGGCGGCCACGTCTACGGCAAGTGGCCCGGACTGGCGGTGGAGCGCCGTTACGAAGGACGCGACCTCGCGGTGACGACCGACTTCCGCGACGTGTTCGGCGAGATTGTCGTGCGCCATCTCGGCGTCAACGACCCGCGGTCAATCTTCCCTGGCTACGCCGTCAGCCCCTCGAAATTCCCGGGGCTGTTCGCGTAGCTCGGTCCTCAAGTCTCGAACGTAGGACGCTCGCAGAGCTTTTTGGGATATAGTCGGACTGCATCTTCCCCGCGCTCTGCGGTAGATCCGCGATTTCATGGCTGACAAAGACAAGCGCGACATCGGCGACGCGCTGGGCATGGTCGAAACCCGCGGGCTCATCGGCATGATCGAAGCCGCCGACGCGATGGTGAAGACCGCCAACGTCGTCTTCGTCGGCTGGCAGAAGGTGGATGCCGGCCTCGTGACGGCGATCGTGCGCGGCGATGTCGGATCGGTGAAAGCGGCAACCGACGCCGGCGCCGCCGCGGCGCGCCGCGTCGGGGAGCTCATCGGCGTGCATGTCATTCCACGGCCGGCTGACGACCTCGAGAAGATCTTTCCTATCGGTTAGTGAGATTGAAGATTTAAGATTTCAGATTGAAGACTGGGATTGCAGACCGGTGTGCGACAGTCCGCAATTCACACAATCAATCCACAATCATCAATCTGCAATCTTCAATCTCTTCTTCCTGATCACCTTTCCCTTCAGCTCCCTCAACAATTTCTCGTTTCCCACGACAAGTAGCGGCTGCGCGGGCGTCTTCAGCAGATTGAAGAGGTCGCCGGTCTCGGTGCGCGCATACACCTCCTGCCCGTCGGTCAGGAGCTGGACTTTGCCGCCGCCGCCGGTCGCGTCGAAAAGCCGTGCGCCGAACTGTTTTTCGAGCGTCTCGACAATGAGGTGGAGCTGATTGACCGAGAAGCCCCGACGTCGCAAGTCGGCGAGCACCAGCAGCTCGAACAGCTCGATCGGAGTGTACCGTCGCGCAGTGTAGCCCCCGGCACTCGTGCGATGCGACGGTATCGCCGGCGAGATGAGGCCACCCGCGTCCCATAACTGGAGCTGGCGTGCGGTGAGGCCCGTGAGCGCTGCGACCTCGCGCGAGCTATACGTTCTTTTCAATCGCATGTGGTCCTGAATATTTGAACGCAGAGAAGCCTGAGAAATCCCTTCAACCCTCGAGGCCCTGGATACGCTGCTCAACCTCTGCTCATGATGGTTTCATCGCTTCTCCTCCGCTCTCGTTCTGCTCGTTGGGAAAAACGCGCCGTTTTTACCGCCGAGCACGCGGAGCACGCCGAGAAATTCTCGGCGTTTTCTTCTCCGCGATCTCGGTGGTCTCGGCGGTTAACGGTTGTGTCAGCACTCTGGCCTGCGCGCGCGAACCTCGTCCAACCGGACGCGCGAGGCTTCCAGTTCCGCCAACGATTCCTTCTGCATCTCGATCGCCGTCGGCCCTTCGGTCGCGTTCGCAAACGCGCGGCCGGCGATAGTCCGATGATAGGCGTGCTCGGCGCTTTGCAGAGCCTCGAGGGCCACTGTGTGCTCGCTCTGCCATGCGAGCCATCGCTCCAGTCGATCGGAGGCCTCGCTTTCACTGGCGCCGCCGCATTCGATGCCAAACCGATCGCCGCCGTCCACGCGCTCCGCGTGTGCAATCCACTGACCGTCGCGCTCGACGGTCACGATCCGATACCGCACCTCTCCGATGGATATCTCTTTCATCGTCCGCGATCGTCAGGCCAACGATTTCGGGGCCTGGCCCAGCTGCGGTCCGGCTAAAGCCGGACACTACGTACCCGATGGGTCTGGCGTTGAGCTCTGCGTTCAAACGTCGCATTTTTTCACAGGCTCTTCAGGTGGACCGTCACAACCTGCCAAATCGCCGCGGGCCCGTCGCCTCGAGCGCCGGATCGATCCGGTTGTCCAGCATCGCGTCAGCCACGAGCTGAGCGGTCAGCGGCGCCAATAACACCCCGTTCCGGTAGTGTCCGGTCGCGTACAGGAGATTCGGCAGCACCTGAGATGGGCCGATAATCGGCAGTTGATCGGCGCTGGCTGGACGAAGGCCCGCACGAGCCCCAATAAAACCGGCTGTCCAGACGCTTGGGACGAGATCGCAGGCCGCGTCGAGCAAATCACGAACGCCCGCAACCGTCGTTCGCTCGTCGAACCCGGCTTCTTCCACCGTGGCCCCGACGAGCAGTGTGCCATCGTCCCACGGAACCAAATAGCAACGCTCGCCCCAGATCACGCGCCGCAGCGGCGGCCCGTTCCACATGACGCGCAGCAACTGCCCGCGCACCGGCCGAATCGGGACCGACGCCGCGAGCCCGACAATCTCGATCTGTCCAGACCAGCTTCCAGCCGCGAGCACGACCGCGTTGCCGGTGAGGGGTCCGCGATCCGTTTCGACGACGAGATCGCCGTCGACTTCCTCGATGCGCTGGACGTGACTCCCTTCGATAAGCTGCGCTCCGTGGCTGCGAGCGGCCGCAGCCAGGGCCCGCGTCAGCTCGCCGGCGCTCACAAAGCCGTGCGCGGGAACCAGTAATCCACCGACCACGTCGCCGCTCAGAAACGGCTCCTCGGCGCGTGCCGCCCGGCCGTCGAACAGGCCGAGCGGGAGACCCTGCGCTTCGAGCCGGGCGGCGACATTGCGCAGGGTGGCCATGCGCTCGTCGCTGGTCGTGACTTCGAGAGTGCCAGTTCGCTGATACCTGACCGCGACGCCGCTGTCGGACACGACCCGGGAGATGAACGAATCGTACAGATGCAGGCTGCGAACGGCGAGGTCGAACAAAACCCTGTTTCTCTCGTCGGCCTCGATGTAGGGCGCGAGGACGCCCGCCGACGCCTGGGTGGCGCCCATACCGACGGGTCGTCGGCCGTCGACAACCTGGACAGACGCCCCGCGGCGCGCAAGTTCGTACGCGACGGCACACCCGACGATCCCGGCACCGACGACGACGATGTCGGAAGGAAGCGGCATGGTGGCTAACGCGGCAAGTGAATTGTAAATCGGTCACCGCTCGGCGTGGGTGTTCGGCCATCCGGAGGCTGTCCCGCGCGACGAGCCTGTGAAAAAATGACGTTCGAACACAGAGCTCGCAGAGCACGCTGAGAAATCTTTCGGCATTTCTTCTCTGCGGTCTCTGCGTTGACCGTGATCTGTTCAGAATGTTCTGAGGGTCGACCTCACGACCTGGTCAGCGACGCCCGTGGCGTCCGGCTTTGACGGGGACACTCCATGGCTGGACGCAGTCCGCGCGAACCGAATCGTTCGCTGCTTGCGGTGCCGCGATGAATCCGTTGTTGATGAATCGTTGGGTTGAATCGGTAAGGAATCGCTGGGTGGGGTCGTTCATGAATCGCCCAGCCCTTAGCGTGGCCGAACTCGCGCGCGAGGGGGCAGCTAGACAGAACGATTGTGTCGGCACGTACAAGAGATAAGGCACCGTTGCCGCAGCCGTAAGGTAATCGAACGGATAATCGAACTGGTGATAGGTGTTCGGTCGATCGGGGCCATGACCCACGATAACCGTCTGCGGCGCGACCGGGGCAGCCCCATTGGGCAGCGCCGCAGCGGCTCCAGCCGGTTGTGTCGGAGCTACGGGCTGCCGTCCGCTCCGCAACATGGCGAGAACGACGGCCTGGCTGA
>QHWL01000502.1 GCA_003222555.1 Acidobacteriota bacterium
TGTCAGCCTCCGACCGGCTACAAGGACACGGCCGATGGATGGGTGAATACAGGCGCGCTCGTCGCCCGGATGAACTTCGCGCTGGCGCTCGCGAGCAATCAGCTGCCAGGCGTCATAGTCGATGGTCGTCAGCCGACCCTCGACAGCCAATCGCTCGTCAACACGATTCTTGGCGGCAACATTTCGGAGACGACGCGCGCTACGATTGCGAAGGCGTCGGACG
>QHWL01000504.1 GCA_003222555.1 Acidobacteriota bacterium
GCCCATTTACGAGTATGAATGCCGGACGTGTCAGCTTCGGTTCGAACGGCTCGCTCGTCCAACGGCGACCTGTCCTGATACCACGACTCTCTGCCCGAAGTGCCACGGGGAGAACGTCCAGCAGCTCGTGTCGCTGTTTGCTCTCAGTAGCGACGGCACGCGACAGAAAAACCTGCAGCATGGCCGCAAGCTAGCCCAAAAGGATCAGATTGAAAAGAAACACGCGGAAATGGAGGAAATGCAGCATCACGATCACTGAGGCCCAGCGGCTCCGATTCGCGTGCGCACGTTGAAGATGTGAACGTTGCATGAGAGTCCTAGGTGCTCTCAGTCGGATTTCAGCAAAAGCCATGCGCGATACTCTCGGCGGACGACCGTGCAGCCGTCGTCGAGATCCTGAGAGAGACGAAGAACAACCTGCCGTATTTCTGTGACGCCGATTCTCAAACGGCTGACTCTCGCTCTGGCAGTCGCGGCAGTGCCCGCGATCGTCGCCTTCGTCCCGACGATTGCCGGCGTGAGCACCTGGAAATGGGTGCTCGGTATTGTTGGTCTGATGATCTTCATGCGCGCAGGGCGGCAAGGCCGCCCCTAGGCTGCGCCGACGAGCGTCGCAGCATCCAAGAATCGAAGAACAGTCGGATTGTGCTTGCGCCGGACAATCTCGGCAGCCTCTACGCCAACGGGCTCGGCGTGGACCAGGACGATGTTAAGGTGATGGACGGAACCCAGCAGGATCGGTCACTATCCGGGCGAAGCTAGCTGCACTCCAAAAAGAGACCTCAAGGGGGAGACGTGCGGAGGAGGAGAAGCGCGGGCCGCGCGGTTGCGCTGGCCGCAATCGTTGTTTGCGCGCTGGCGGGCGGCGATGTGTTGGCCGGGCCCGCTCCCGCCGGGCCGGGTTCGCCCGCCCGGGAGGCGCCGTCCGAGCTGATGCTCGTCGGCGCCAGCGCATCGATGCAAGCGAAGGCGAGGCGATCAGTGCCGCCGCCCCCCTTCGTGCGGCCGAAGGTGATGGCGGTCCGCATCGACACCGCCGAAGCCCCCGTCATCGACGCCGATCTCTCCGATCCCGTCTGGGCGAAAGCCGCGGTCATCGACAAATTCACGCAGAGGTCGCCCAATCCGTACGAGCCCGCGACCGAACGCACGGTGGTGCGCATCCTCTACGACGAGAACAATCTCTATTTCGGCTTCTACAATTACGACAGCACGCCGGAAGCCATCGTCAGCCGCAACATGCAGCGCGACGGGCAGCTCTTCACCTCCGACTCGGTGATGCTCTATCTCGATCCCGGACAGACGCGGCGCAACGCCTATAATTTCGAAATCGGCGCGTCAGGAGGGCGCAGCGACCAGCTCGAACTCAACAACACCGAGGAATTGAGGGAGTGGAACACGATTTGGGAGGCGCGCGCGCGAATCGTGCAAGACGGCTGGGTGGCGGAGTTCGCCATTCCGTTCAAGAGCCTCTCCTATGAGGCCAGTGAGACGACCTGGGGCTTCGACGTCGCGCGTCGCATCTTCCACAAGAACGAGCGCGTCCATTGGTCGAACTTCAATCCCGCGGTCAACTTCACCGATGTCAATCAGACCGGCGATCTGGTCGGCATCGAGAACGTGAGCCAGGGCATGGGGCTGGACGTGCAGCTCTACGGGGCGCCGCGCATGAAGCATGACTGGCAGCTCGAAGGCGGCGGCGCCGGATTGAGCTTTACAGCGGGAGGCAACGCCTTCTACAAGGTGACGCCGGCGCTTACCAACACGCTGACGGTCAATCCGGATTTTTCCGATGCGCCGTTGGACATCCGCCAGGTGAACACCACGCGGTTCTCGCTGTTCACGCCGGAAACGCGTGATTTCTTCCTCCAGGACGTGGCCGCGTTCGAATTCGGCGGCCGCAGCTTCGGCCGCAGCTCGCAGGACCGGGTGTCGAATAACGGACGGCCGTTCTTCTCGCGCAATATCGGCCTGGTTCAGGGCCGGCCGGTGAGCCTGGTCGTGGGCGACAAATTGTCCGGCCAATTTGCCGGATTCGATATCGGCGCGTTTAGCGTCCTGACCGACAAGACGCCGGAGGGCGAGGAGGGCCAGATTTTGTCGGTGGCGCGCACGACGCATCCGATCTTCGCCGAGTCGAAATTCGGTTTCGTCTTCACCCACGGCGATCCGACGGGCTTGACCCACAACACGCTCGCCGGCGCGGACTTCCAGTACCGCAACTCGAATACTTTTGGCCACAAGGTGCTTCAAGCCGACGTCTACTTCATGAAAAGCTTCTCGAGCACGGCCGGCGACGATGAATCGGCGGCGTTCTCGCTCAACTTCCCCAACGAACCCTGGTCCGGCGATTTTCTGTTCAAGCAGATCGGCGAGAACTTCCTGCCCGCGCTCGGCTTCGTCAACCGCACCGCGAGTCGGCAATATGTCGGAACGGTGGGGCATTTGACGCGCTACCGTGACGCTTATCTCAACACGCTCGAATTCGGCAGTAATTTCGAATTCGTCACCGATCTGAACGGCGTGCTTGAATCGCGCGCCAACGACGTCTTCGTGCGCGCGAGGTCCAGGATCGGCGATCAGGTCACGTTCCGATTGATCGATTCGTTCGAGAACGTGCCAGCCCTGTTTTTCCTGCCGAGGAGCGTGCCGGTGCTGCCCGTGAAGTATGAGTGGACCACTTTCAACGTGGGGGTGCGCACCTTCAATGGACGGCTGCTCACACTCCAAGCCGACGTGACGTGCTGCAGCTTCTATGACGGGAGCGCGCTGCACACGAGGTCGTCGCTGATCTTCCGGCCCAGCACCTATTTCGAGATCACCGCGACGCATGAGGCGAACTTGATCGATCTGCCGACGGGCAACGTCGATATCCATCTCGCCACCGCGGATGCGGCGATCAACTTCACGCCCGATAGGCAGCTCGCGCTCCAAGTGCAATACGACAACGTCAGCGAGAATTTTGGTTTCTCGGCGCGCTATCGCTGGGAATATCGGCCGGGGAACGAGATCTTCGTCGGACTGGGACAGAGCGCGCAGATCTCCAATCAGGCCTTCGCTGCGCAGACGACCCAGGCGACGATCCGGGTGGGACAGACGTTCCGGTTTTGAACCTGATGCGCGCCGTCCGTCATCCTTAGACCGGCCTGAACGCCAGCATGACCGGCGCGATGACGCGAGCACACACTACATGTGCGTTTGTGGACAGACGGCGGTCCGGCGCGGGAGCCAAGCTGAGACTGGATGGTCTACAAAGTCTGTTCTTCTTGTGGCAAATCCTCAGCGCCAGCTCCCCATCCTCCGACAGCACCAGGAGCAAGTCCTGGTCTGGCAACAGGACGAGCTGGCCGTTGCCATAGCGTCCGCCCTTCCACTTGCGCTGGCCGTCCTCGAGATCGAGGCACGCGAGGATAATGCCGTCGAAGCCAAAGGCATGGCCCTTGTGAACGACGAAGTCGTTGAAGTAGGGCTTCAACCCACGCGACGTCCAGCGCTCTTCGACGGTCCATCCGGACGGTCGTTGCGCAACGGCGATGCGGCGCATCCCTATCCCGCCCATCGTGTCGCCGCCGCTGAGCAGGACGTCACCGTTGTCGGCCAGCCCCGGCTGCACGATGCTGACGCCCGGCTCCCACTTGTGCGCCCAAAGCAGGGCGCCGTCAGCCGGCGCGACGCCTGTCGCCCCACCTCCGCTCAACAGGACGATCTGGGCGACCCCGTCGATGGTCGCCAAATGGGGCGAGCTGTAGCCACCGCCGCCGGTCGGGCGGAACCAGCGCGGCTTGCCGGTGGCCGCATCGTAGCCGGCGAGCCGGCCGGAGGCGGCCACGATGACGAGGTCGTCTACCACCAGCGGCGAGCTCGCGAAGCCCCAACCCGGGAGCTTCGCGCCTGTGTCGGTCGCCGCGTTGCGCGACCACACGACGGCACCGTTACCGGCGTCCAGCGCATTCACGATTCCGGTCGCACCGAATGTGTAGACGCGACCGTTGCGCACGGTCGGCGTCCCGCGCGGACCGGCGCCGCCATTCGACTCCCAGAACCGCGCCGAGTCGCGGTGTCTCCATACCAGCTTGCCGTTGGTCAGGTTGTAGCAGGAGACGTCCTCCTCGTCACCGCGCTGTTCCTGGGTGTAGACGAAATCGCCACGGATCGCGAAAGACGACCAGCCCGGTCCGATCGGCCGGCGCCACAGCTCGACCGGCGGCGACTTGGACCAATCCGTCTCGATCTGGACGCCGCGAACGACGCCGTCGCGACTGGGTCCGCGAAATCCCGGCCAGATGGCCGGTGTGTCCGTTGCTGCCGGAACCGGCGGTGTCTCGAGAGTCTTCGCGGCGGTCGAAGCTGACGTGGGCGCCAGCGGCTCGGTGCGCTCTGGCGCCGGAAGCGGCTTTTCTGGCGTCGCCGCGGCGACCGCAGCCGGAGCGGCCGGACGCACCGCGGGCTCGTCGCCGGCCCGGGCCAGGAGACGTTGCTCGGGAGTCGGTGTCCACCGCCAATGGAGGTCGGAACCACCCGCGCCGGAAATCCCACCGGTGCGCAGGAGCGTGAACGCTCCGCACGCCAGCAGGATGGCCGCGATCAACGACGCGCGCCGAGGTCCGTTGGAGAGGCGGCGGCTGGCCGCCGCCCAGGCGACCAAGGCTAGGCTCAGGACTGGGATGGCGTAGACGGGCAACATCATCCCCATCATTCCGTTCGCAATCGACGCGTGAACGATGCGCTTTGTCGCGAACACCGCGACTGGCATCACGACAATCGCGCCCACGCGCTCGGGCCATGGCGCCCGGCTGAAGAAGAGCCACCACAGGACGACAGCCAGCCCGCAGAAAACTCCGGCAATGAAACCGTAGATCGCCGCCTCGGGAACGACGATGGGGAGGACGAACCAGCCCAGCCACTGCAGCCCCACTGCGAGCACGCCGGGCCATAACCGGAGCGGTTTCCGAGGAGTCGGTTCGTTGGCCTGAGCGATGGTCATATCGCGTTCTTCGCTTCCTGATGCCGGCGTCGCGCCATCGCACGAAGTTCCCGACCGCGGACGTCCTCCACGCCCGGCAGCTTCCCGATGCGCGCTTCCTGAAAGAAGTCGATCTGAGCAACCGCTTCGAGCGGCGGCGGGACGTCCAGCGCCAGCGCCTGACGCATGTTGCAGCTGGTGATCGCCGTCGCGACGAGCGCGGCGAGGAT
>QHWL01000505.1 GCA_003222555.1 Acidobacteriota bacterium
CTCGGCAAGCACGAGCTGCGCCGGCGCGCGAAGATCATCAACTACGCGCTGCTGTACGGCAAGACGGCCTTCACCCTCGCCAAGGACATTGGCGTCACGCCGCAGGCCGCGCAGGCGTTCATCGACGCGTACTTCGCCGGCTTCCCACAGGTGCGGGCGTTCATCGATCGCACGCTGGAGGAAGCGCGCATCACTGGCGTGGTGAAAACGATGTACGGCCGGCGCCGGCTCGTACCCGAGCTGACCAGCCGTAACGGTCAAATCCGGTCGGCCGCCGAGCGCGTGGCCATCAACCTGCCGATCCAGGGGACGGCAGCCGACATCATGAAGCGCGCGATGATCGAGGTGCACGCGGCTCTTGTGTCCCACCCCGACGCGCGAATGATTCTCACGGTTCACGACGAGCTGCTGTTCGAAGTGCCCGAGGACCGGGCCGAGGCTCTCGCCGCGATCGTGCGGGACCGAATGCAGTCGGCGGCGGTTCTGAAGGTTCCGCTGACCGTCGACATCGGGATCGGGAAAAACTGGAAGGAAGCGAAAAGTTGACGTCACAAGCCTGCAGTGGCGCAGGCCTTCACTTGCTTGCCCACCGCTCCTTGAAGCGCTCCCATTCCATGCGCAGCGTCTCTGGCGGCTGCGCGAGCGCCTTCGCTCGGTCGGGCACAAGGCCGCGCACCACGAGACGATCCAAATCGGCGCGCAGCGCGGCGCCCCGACCACTCGCCAGCACCGCCCGAACCCAGCCGGCCTGCGCCGCGTCCCACGCCGCTTGAACATCGCCTTGCCCACGTGCCGCCGCCGACAGCCAGTAGGCGGCCACCACGCTCGCCGGACGGTTACCGACTTCGTCTTGCATGCGATCGCGGATGCGCCGATAGACCGCCGTCCGCTCGGCGTCCGATCGCGGGCGCGCGTCGCGATCGAGCGCGCTCGCCCACCAGTCGAGCACCAGCTCCCGCGCATCGGGCATCAGGTCGTCGGGGCGCACGAGCATCGGCTCGAAGACATCGGCCGCCGCGCCGTAGTCGCCGTCGAAGTACAAGGCCTCGCCGAGGCCGACGAGGAACTCCGCGCGCTCGGAACCGGCAAGGTGCTGGGGATCGAGTCGTCGAAGGCGTTCGCGAGCGTTCGTCAGATCGTCTGATTCCCCGCTCTGGCGAAACCGCTCGAGGTAAGCACGGGCGGCGATGAGGTCGGCGCTGTCGGCGCGAGAGGGAAGGAGCCGCGCCTGTTCGGCCTCGCTCACGGCGGCGGCGAACTGGCGCTCGTTGTAGAGGAGACGTGCGTGTGCCAGAGGATCGGGCTTGTCGGCCGCGCCAGCGAGCACAGCAAAGGCCAGTAGAGCTGCGATCGTCAGGGCGAGGGGACGCATATCGCGATGGTACCACAAGTGAAAACTGTCTCTAACGTGTTGTAAAATAAGGTGTTTAGTTCTCATGACTGAAGCTTTTGGTACAATTGCCCCTGAATGCCAGAACCGAGGACTGTTCCGCGCGCCGAGCATTCGATCTCGCGCAAGGACATTGATCCCGACGCGCTCAAGGTCCTCTACCGGCTCCGGCAGTTCGACCACGTCGCTTATCTCGTCGGCGGCAGCATCCGCGACCTGCTGCTCGGACGACGGCCGAAAGACTTCGACATCGGCACCTCCGCGCACCCCTATCAGGTCAAGAAGCTGTTTCGGAACTGCTGGATCATCGGCCGGCGTTTCCGCCTCGCTCACGTGAAATTCGGGACGAAGGTGATCGAGGTCGCCACCTTCCGGCGGCAGGTCGCGGCCGGCGAAGAGGTCGGCCCGGACGGCGTACCGGCGCCGATCCATCAGCCCTCCGTGGAGGAGGGCGGCGCGGCCCCCGCCGCAAACAACAGGCCTCTGATTCATCACGACAACACCTTCGGCACACCCGAGGAAGACGCCTTCCGCCGCGACTTCACGATTAACGCGCTCTTCTACGACATCGCGACTTTTTCGGTCATCGATTACGTCGGCGGGCTCGACGATTTGCGCGCGGGTGTCGTGCGATCGATCGGCGATCCTGAAGTCCGCGTCCTCGAAGATCCGGTTCGGATGCTGCGCGCGGTGGCGCTCGCCGCGAGGCTGGATTTCACGATCGATCCGCCGGTCGTCGACGCGATCCAACGGCACCGGCACGAGATCGCGCGCAGCTCCCCGCCGCGCCTGCTGGAGGAGTACTACAAGATTCTGCGCGCGGGGTCGTCGGAGAAAACGTTTCGCGGCCTGGCCGGCGTCGGGCTGCTCGAGCCGATCTCCGCCGAGCTCCACCGCGGCGCGGCGGGGCCGCTGTGGCAGTCGCTGGCCGAGCTCGACGCGTATCGGCGTCGGTTCGAATCGACGCCGGATACGCTCACCAACCCGATTCTGCTTGGCAGCTTGATCGTCCCGCTTGGCGTGTTGCTGCATCCGGCGCGGCATCCATCGGCGGCCGCCGAGCAGGCGACGGGCCGGCAGCCGACGCCCGGCCTGCGGCTGGGCGAGCTGCCGCTCGCGCGCCGCGACGTCGAGCGCCTCAGGCAGATTCTCGGGCTGCAGCGCCGCATGCTCGATCTCGGCGCGAGCCCGCGCGGCAAGCGCGCGCTGGCGCATCGCAACATGTTTCGCGAAGCCCTCACGTGGCTGGAGATTCACGGCGGCGCGCCCGAGATCGTCGAGGGCTGGAAGGCAATCCTGGCTGAAACCGATGCGAGCGATCCCCGCGCCGCAATAAAAAGGCTCTACCACGGAGGTCACGGCAAAACGTACGGAGGTCACGGTTAATCTCTTGGCTTAACCGTGTGCTCCGTTTGTATCCGAGTCCGCCGTGGTAGAGCTTTGACGGGATGCGCTGGTTCGAGTGCGCGAGGACTATGCCGTCTTGGAGCTGAGCTGAGCCTCGGTGATCGTCTTGTACGGTTTCGCGAGCTTCAGGACGGTGAGCAGCTTGATGATCGGCCAGGCGGGATCAAACTCGCTGCGCCGGAAACTGAATTTCGGGCTGCGTGGAAATCCGTGATGGTTGTTGTGCAGTCCTTCTCCGCCGGTCAGCCAGGCGATGAACCGGAGATTGGTCGCCGTATTGGCAAAGTTCTTGTACCCGACGTGATGGCAGAGACCGTTGATTGACGACGACAGAACGAAGACGTACAGGAACGCGTGCAGCCCGGCCGCAAACAGACCCCAACCGAGTCCAAGGCACAGAACGACAATACCAACCGTCAGCCCGAGGAATCCGCGATCGAACAACCATCGATCCCAGACGTCCTTCCTGATGTCTCGCGCGTATTTCGCGACGATCGAACGGTCCTTGAGCTCACGGATGTAGTAGAACACGTTCCCCCACTGGACCTTCCAAAAGCCCTCGATCATCGGGCTGTGTGGATCGCCTTCCTCGTCGGTAAACACGTGATGCTTGCGATGAACGGCCACCCATTCGTCGGTTACGATGCCGGTCGTCACCCAGAGGCTGGCCCTGAAGAGCCACGCGACCACCGGATGCAGCACGATGGAGCGGTGCGTTGCAGCCCGGTGGAGATAAATGGTCGTGCCAAAGACCGCAACCTGAGTCACCAGCAGCGACACACCTAAAGCGATCAGGAAAGAAAACAGCACTGCGCTACCCTCCGAAACGCTTGCTGGGGGACCCTAGTTGACCAATGGGGCGGGAAACCTGAAACACACAATTGTAACACGGATCGGCTTGCGCACAACGCTCACTCTGTCTCGAAACGCTACAGATCGGATGATTCAACCCTGTTTTCGCTCGAAGTCTCTCATAAACGCAACCAGGGCGTCGACGCCGTCTTCGGGGAACGCATTGTAGATCGACGCCCGCATTCCGCCGACCGAGCGGTGCCCCTCGAGGCCGTCGAAGCCTTCAGCGTTCGCTTCGCGGATGAAGAGCTTCTCCAGATCCTCGCTTGCGAGGCGGAACGTGACGTTCATCCGCGACCGGTTTTCCTTGCGCGCCGTGCCCCGGTAGAACCCGGTTCGATCGATTTCCTCGTACAACCTCGACGCCTTCCGTTCGTTCACCTTCGCCATCGCGTCGAGCCCACCGTGAGCGAGGAGCCACTTCATCACCAGACCCAACGCGTACACCGCAAAGGTAGGTGGCGTATTGTAGAGCGATCTGTTCTCCGCATGCACCGCGTAACTCAGCATCGTCGGCAGCGATTTTTGGGAGCGCTGCAAGAGGTCTTCCCGGACGATCACCACCGTGACGCCGGCGGGGCCCATGTTTTTCTGCGCGCCGGCGTAAATGAGCCCGTGTCGGGACACGTCGATCGGCCGGCTGAACATGTTCGACGTGGTATCGCTGACGAGTGGCGCGTCGGCCACGTCTGGAAGCTGTGTGTACTCGGTCCCCTCGATGGTATTGTTCGACGTCATGTGAACGTACGCCGCACCCCTCGTCAGCCTGAGCTCGGACTGTGACGGGAGACGGGAATAGCGGTCGCCTTTCGTCGAGGCAGCGACGTTGACAGTCCCGAGCTTTCCTGCTTCCTTGATGGCCTTGTCCGCAAACGAGCCGGTATCTACGTAGTCCGCCGTCGAGCCCTGGCTCAGCAGGTTCATCGGCACCATCGCAAACTGGAGGCTTGGGCCGCCCTGCAGAAACAGAATGCGGTAGTTGGCCGGGATGTTCGCGAGCGCGCGAATGTCCGCCTCGGCCCGCTCGAGAATCGATTCGAACGTTTTCGAACGGTGGCTGATCTCGAGGATCGACATCCCAACGCCGGGGAGCGCCAGCAGGTCGCGCTGAATCTCCTCGAGCACCGGCA